>JAICWZ010000607.1 GCA_025966355.1 Thermomicrobiaceae bacterium | reverse complement strand
GGCGCTTTCGGATGACGATCTCTTGGATGCAGTCGACCGAGTTCCCGTCGGGCCACATTGGCAGAGTGATGTCACACGAAGACTCGCAATCGCCGAGTGGCTCGCTTACCGGCGTGATCGGCTGCGGGAGGTAATGCTGGCATGGGCAGTGTAGGACCAGAGCAGGGCTATTATTCAATTCTCCGCTGGCGTGCGGATGTGACCCGTGATGAGGCTCGGAATGTTGCCGTTTTGCTCGTCGACGACGACGGCACGAGTGGTGGAATCAAAGCTGCTCCGATAAGTCGTATCAGTCCAAAATTACAGGAGCAAGGTCTTCTCGATTCCATGCTTGCTGGCCTCGAACTCCGGTTTGATGGCGTCAAGAAACCGGATCTCCGAACGCTCGAACAGCTGCATGCATCGATGCGCAACTCACTCTATCTTACGGAACCACGGCCGACGGCGGTATTCGATGTTGATCAAACGCTATCGGCGCTATTTCGCGCCTACGTCCAACCGAGATCGGGCGCACCAAATACCCTGACGAAGGGCGCGATTCTCGATAACACGATTAAACTCTTGCGGCGGCGCGGACTCGAGGTGCATCGCGGCCATCGGCTCGGGGAGTTCTTTTTCGATGTCGTAGTGGATTCCGAAGAGCCAATCGTTCCACGGGTGATTGAGGTTCTCTCGTTCGCGGCAGGAAAGAAAGAGCCTGTTCCAAGTGAGCACGATGCCGGTCACTTTCTCTATGCTTTGGATCGGTTGGATCTCAATGGCCTGGCGATCATCGAGCCGCCTGGATCGCAGGCATCGGATTCAGTTGTCGAGTCGTTTCATCGTGTGAACCACTGGCTTACCACGGCGAACGTCGAAAGCTTCTCACCGGCCGACCTGAAAGAAGGTCGGATTGAGGCGCTCAACGCCGACTGACCGAATTGACATCAAAGCGATTGAATGCGGAGAAACGCGCTGGGTGTCTAAACCATCCAGGGCGTTTCTCGTTTAGCTCACACCCACCCCACCATATTTCGCAAACCAGTCGAGCACGCGGGGCATGCGGTCGATGGCGTGGGCCGGTTCGAGGGTTGGGTGGCCTTCGCGGGGGTAGATGACATGCTCGGCCGGGATGCCGCGCTGGCGCAGGGCGGTGAACATCTCCTGGCCCTGGGTCGGCGGAGTGGTGCGATCGTCGGCGCCGTTGAGGAAGAGAACGGGCGTCGTCACGTTGTCGGCCTGCAGGAGCGAGGACCATTTCAGGTACTGCTCGAACGATTCGCTCGGCGTGCCGAGCAGGCGCCAGCGCCAGACATCGGACGAATAGCGCATGTGATAGACACTCAGCAGATTGCAGATACTGCCGGAGCTGACGATCGCCTGGAAGCGATCGGTCTGGGTCGCCGTCCAGTTCGTCATGAAGCCGCCCCAGCTATGGCCGAAGGCGTAGAGCCGGTCGGGGTCGATCGCGTTCTGGGCGAGCAGGTGATCGACGCCGTCCATCGAGTCGGTATACGGCACGCCGCCGAGATCGCCACGCAGCGCCTCGCTGAAGGCCGCGCCGTAGCCGGTGCC
>JAICWZ010000223.1 GCA_025966355.1 Thermomicrobiaceae bacterium | reverse complement strand
GGACGTCCTGCGCGCCTATCTTCAATCGTTGCGGTCAAAATGCCGGACGATCGTGACGATGATGACCGATGAAGAGGCGCGTCGCCCCTGCTCGTTTCCTGGGACAATGGGGCGACGGTGAGCTTTTTTGAATTGCAGCTCTACAATTTGCGCCACGTCCAGGAGCATGGCGCCCAACTGCACATGTTCCTCGGGCAGAACGTGATCGAAACCGAAGACAACTGGGTCCCCCGGGCGAGAGCCGCGTAGCGGAGGCCGCCACCGTTCAAGCGTCGCCACCGCTCACGACCTCTGCGCGGTCATGTCGTCGCTGTTTGTCTCATGCGCATGGTCGTATGAGACTCAGGGCAGCGCGAGCATCGTATTCCCCATGGAAGTTCCGTTTAGTTACGATGATAACGCCGCGAGAAATGAAGCGGTATCGATAATCTTGATACCTTCGTATTCGCTCATGTCGAGAAGATCGCGGTCTTCGGAGACGAGGTATGCGGCATTCCCGATGCGCGCGGTTGCCAGAAAGATGTCGTCTTTGGGATCGCGTGCGAGCGCCGGAACATGATCCAGTTCGACAACCTCGGCCTGCGCCAGAAGCTCAAGCACACTCACGACGTCAATACCCTCCACCGCGCGAACTTTTCGCGTGATTTCCGGGCGTTGGAGAACTTCAAGGATCACTTGAATGATGGGTGGCGAGAGAACAAGCGTGTATTCATCGGAGCGTTCGAACACGAGTCGTCCTGCACGGTTTCGCGGGTTGAGGACGGCACGAACGAACACAACGGTATCAAACACGACTCTAGGCATGTTCTTCGCGGACAGCCTTGACTGCGGCGTCGATCATCTCATTGATCTCGTCGTCGCTATACCCGCGTTCCAATATGTCATCGCGGGCGGGAGCGAACATCGCATAGAGATCCCTCAACCACGGAGAACCTGCGTTGGATCGGTGCAATTGAAGCACGCGAACCCGAAGCTCACCTTCGGCAATGCGCATTTCCAGCACACTCTCTTCGTTGATCCCCAGACGCCTGCGATATTCCGCCGGGATGGTGATTTGGCCGCCGCGTAACGGCTTCACGAGCTTGGTCGACCGACTGCTCTCATTCACGAGCGTGGACGTTCCTCCCGTGTATATGTCTCCAAGGCTATTGCAATTATGTAGTTTACACAATTGCAGATGGGCACAACCACGCGTGCGAACGGATCGCGTTCACGATCCCTGCGCGATCATGTCAGAGATCCCCGGCTCTTGGACGTCGAAATGGGTCGCAATCAGCAAAAGAATGATGTTCCACCGCCCCAGGACGTCGATGGAACGCGGTTGACGCGCGGGTTCACGACCGTGCTCGCCGGGCGTTGTTCGCTCAGCCCGCTTGGTCCCTCCCGTGGTGCGTCTGTCTCCGGAGCGCCACGCAGGCGAGCGTGAGCGCCGCACCACAGATCAATCCGGCTTCCGCGCTGAGTGGGCCGCTGATGAGGCCGTCGATCAGCAGGAAGAGGAAGAAGGCGGCGACCAGACCGATCACGATGTTGGCGAAGATGAGCCAGCTACGCACCCGAAAGAGCCCGACGAGAATCAGCGTCAGAATCATCGCGTGAATGACGCTCAGCACGAACGGGCTGATGCCGCCGCTGGCGACGTATTCGGTCGGTACGGTGTTCATGCCGGCTCCATCCAGTGCGAACTCGGATTGCGTCTGCTTTGAGCATACTGCGAATGCCGTCGTTTTGCGTGAAGTCGACAATTCTCACCGCGTCGCGCGGATCATCTGGCTGCTCGTGCCGCTGCCGGATTCGTACCAAATCTCGTTGGGGAGGACCCAGAGCGGGTCGCTCACTTCGCGAGCGCCGGTGCCGATCTGCTGCCTGTTGCCGCCCTGTATAGTGAAGACGGTCAGCTTCTTTTGAATGACGGCGACGAGTTGCGTGCCGTCCGGCGACCAGCTAAGGCCGTCGCCCGGCGTGCCGCGCGCCAGCTCGACCGATTGATGCAAATCGGTCGTAGCGACCGCTTCGAGCGAGTCGAAGGCATCCTTGACCGGATCGCTGCCGGTGATGTGGCGCAGGCGAATGGCGATCTGCGATTCGTCAGCCGCGATACGCAGTTCGTGCAACACGATGCCGCGCTCGTTGCCGTGTGGTTGCCAGCTGATGAGCGTGGTATCGATCGCGGCTTCGTTATTGAGCGTAATCCGATGCAGCGTGACGAGCCGCGGCAGCCCGTTGTGCCAGTCGCCCGGCTCGGCGTAGATCAGCGTCGTGTTATTGATCCAGCGCGCGATGAGGGGTGGATCGACCTTCGCGCCATTCGGAATTTGCCAGCTGGCGACCGCGCTCCCAGCGTCCCGGCCGCCGATCCAGAGCGCGACCGTCTGCTGCTTGACGACGAAGAAGCTGCAATGCAGGCCGTCTGGCGCCAGCATCGGATAGCGATAGGCGGCGGTCGTGCTGTCGCCGAGATCCGCCGGATCGTAGTCGGTCACCGACCGGGCGGGTGCCCCGATATTGCCGTACACCGCGATCCGGCTGATATTGCCGTCGCCGCCTGCATGAGTCTGCACGCTGATGGCGCCCGATCCATCCGGCAGCCAGCTTGGATCGTTTGGCAACCCGGCTGATTGAAAATTGCCACCATCCGGCGAGAGCGCCATGGCGAAATCATAGGTCGGTCCATAGACGAGCGCCGCACTACCATCAGGGCTGAGCGTACTGTCGTTCATCAGCTGCGGATGTGGCCCACCCAATTTTGGTAAGCCGGCTGAGGTGAAGTCTCTTTGGTGAACGTTCGCGGTGCGTTCAGCCCCAGACCGCGGCGGCAGCGTATCCTCCGGTAGCCAGGCAAGCAGCGACTGGTTGGTGAACTGCTCGAGCAATGAGCCGAGCGCCTGGCCATTCGCACCGAAGGCGACGATGCGCTGCGCGGCGATACTGGTAGCCGAGCCGCTTTTCGCCGCGCCGGGCAGATAGAACGGTTCGTTCAGCGTCAGCGCCAGCTTTACGCTATCCGGCGACCAGACGACCTGCGAGAGCTGGTTGTAGCTGAATCCCTGGCCGCCCGTTGCCAGCTTTTGCGACGTGCCATCGGCGAGGTTCATCCGCCAGTAGTTCCATGGACCACTACCAGGGTTCTGGGTGGTCGCGTAGATCAGCTCACTGCTATCCGGTGACAGGCTGAGGGTGTTCGGGAGAGCACCGGGGTCCGGTTGATCAAGCCGCGTGAACGCGCCATCGAGCGCGAGGCTATTGATTGTGGTACCCGCGTTCGTTTGCTTCTGAACGATGACGCGATTGTCGGCGGTCCAGGCGATCGGTACCAACGCAATGAACGGCGTGGCGTTTTGCTGGCTCGTCGTCACCGGCGCGCCGAGTCCGCTGGCGGTGATGGGGCGGATTTCCACGACGCGCTCGCTGTCGCTCACATCGCGGTCGATGACGATGCGCGTCCCGTCCGGCGAAACGAGCGCGCCGTCCACCCAGCCGTTGAGGAGGACGCGTTGCGCTCCGGTGCTGACGTCGAACGCCATCAGGCGACCGTTTGCCTGTGCGCGTGCATTGAACGCGTCCGGGGTCTCGTTGGGTATCCGCGCCGGGATGCTCGAGACGATGACGGTCGTGCGATTGAGCCAGCCGAGGGTCAGATTGACGTCCGTTGGCGAGAGACGGTCCCATTCGCGCTTGACCGTTCCGTCGAGTCCGTAGACGGTCAACGTCGATGGCGCATCCGCATTGGGTCGAAAGGTTATTCGAGCGATCTGCCGCTGATCGGGGGCCAGCTTGAACTCCGCGCTGTTCCTGTCGACGCCCTGGATGAGCAGGCGATGCTCGCCGCTGGCAAGATTAACGGCGCTGACGTCGCCAGTATCCGAGGTTTGGAGCAGCCAGCCGCTGAACGGAGGGCTGGCGGCCGCCGCGCTCAGCAGCGGCACCGGCGCCTCGCTTCGCAGCAGGCGGCGAGCGCCGATCGCCCCACCGGCGAGCAGTGCGACCAGCAGCAGCGCCACACCACCCCAGAGCAGCGACGGCTCGAGCCAGAGGGCACGACGCTGGCGATTTGATTCCGTCAACGGTGCCAGCGCCCGCTCGTGGGCATCGATAATGGCCTGCAGCCGTTCATCGACCGTTCGGGCGCTCTCCAGCGCCGATCGGCAGCGACTGCACGTCGCGACATGCTGCATGAAGACGAGGCGTTCAGTCGCGCTCCCGGCGACCGGATCGCGATAGCGGCCGATCGCCGCGACGAATTCGCCGCACGGCGCCACGCCCTCCGGTTCGGCCGCCCGCCGCGCTTCATAGAG
>JAICWZ010000490.1 GCA_025966355.1 Thermomicrobiaceae bacterium | reverse complement strand
TCGTAGTCGAGGTCCCAGACGACCGATGCCGTCTTCGGCGGCACCTCGCTGAAGACCGCGAACGGATCGGCCTTGTCGACTGTGTAGCCACCGATATTCGAGTGGATTCGATACTTGTAGACGGCGCCGTTGCTGATGCCGGGGACGAATCCCTCCCAGATGCCCGAACTCTCGCGAGATGAGAGCGGGGTTGCGTCCGCGTTCCAACCATTGAAATCGCCCACGACAGAGACGGTCTGGGCATTCGGCGCCCAGACGGCGAAATGCGCACCTTCGACGCCATCCTGAGTCATCAGGTGCGAGCCGAGATGGCGATAGAGCCGGACATGATTCCCCTCGTTGAACAGATAAACGTCGTCGTTACTGAGCAGACTGTTGCGTGTAATCACGCGCCCTCCTTGTTCGTATTGCCCCGTCGCCTGGCGCGCTAGCTGTCTTCCCCGATGAGTTGAAGAACGCCGCGTAGCGGGATCGACAGCCAGTCTGGGCGGTTGTTGAGTTCGTAGCCGACTTCATAGATCGCCTTTTCCAGCAGGTAGGCATCGATCAGCATCTGGATGTCGGCCGGCTCGCGCGGCAGGATGGTCGTCCCGCTCGACGCGGCCAGGTAGCCTTTGAGGTAGTAGGCGCCGGCCCAGAGATACCAGTAACGCGCCCAACGATCGAGATTTGCGGCGTCTTCCGCCCGCACCAGGCCACTCATCAACTCTTGCTTGAGTGTGGCGTAAGCAGCGTAATGGAAGGAACGTAGCATTCCGGCGACATCGATCAACGGTGAGCGTTTCAGTCGTCGTTCGCTGAGTGTGCGCGCCGGCTCGCCTTCAAAATCGATAAACGAGTAATCGCGTCCGGTATGCAGCACCTGGCCGAGATGTAGATCACCGTGAACGCGCGTACGTACGCCACCAACCTTGCGATCGATGAGCATCCGGAACCGGCGTATGATCTCCGGCTCGGCGTGAGATACCGCCTCCGCAAACGGCTGCACGTCCTCCGGCAGCGTCCGAATCGTGCGCCGCAAAATTGGCAGCACACGCCCTGAATGCCCGCGCATGCGCTGGTAGATCGATCGTTGATAGAGAAGATTGAACGGCTCGGGTATGAATGCGGGCGTCGTGCCGCGTGAGAGTGCCTGATGCAATTCGGCCGTTCGTTCGCCGAGCAAGCGCGCGTCTTCAAGGTACGAATCCATGAGATCGTGGGTAAGCGCGCTCGGCCCCTCGTCGATGAGCGCGACGAGTCGCTCCGCATTCATTGGACCGGACACGTCGATCTCGGGCAGTAGTGCCGCGGTCCGTTCGTAATAGCGTTGAAGAACATCGCCGGTGTACTGCCAGACGTCGCCTTCATTGGGGACGTACTTATGGAGCACGCCGAGCGTGGTCGTTTCGCCGTTGGTCGCACGGTAGTCGAGCCAACCGACGATCGGCGGCGTCTGCTCGTAGCCGCTGTTCGTGAGAAACTCGCCAATTTCCAGATCAGGATTGACTCCGGTTTCGATCTGGCGATAGAGCTTAAGGATTAACTCGTCACCGAAAGTGATCGACGAATTCGATTGCTCGGCCCGGATGTTCGATGGTTCTAGCTCGCTGTTTTCCAACGCGAAAGTGTGGCGCATGGCCCGCGTCAGGTTGCCGCGTATCTCCCCCGAAGCGGTCAGACGACGCCGTGCGCGGATCGTGTCGAGCAAGGTTCGGGCGAAGTGTTGATCGGTCGTTGCGTCAATCAAAAAGCCGCGTAAGAGACCGGCCGGTGACTCGATCGGCGCGATGATGGCGTACGGCGTCCAGCGCCGTAGTTCCTCTTCGTCCTCGACCGATTTCCAGGCGAGTGGCAAGACGTAGAGCTCGGAGTCCGCTTCAACGTAGTCGACTCGAACCAGCGCGACGACGGTTGAGCGCTGATGATTCGGGAGCGGGATCGCATCGACGATCGCGGCTCCCTTGAGCTTGCGCGCTTTGCTGCGGAACCAGCGCCGTTCGCGCAGATAGTCCGGCAGACGCTTCTCGAGTTGCACCCGGCTTGAGCCGGTCAGCAGCCGTGCCAGGTCTTCGCTGCTGGTACGAATCGCCGGTTCGACCGGGATCTCGCGCACCGGTAATTCAACGCGCGGCCGCTCGAGCGCGAACCAATAAAATGAGTGCGGGCCGAGCGTCACGAAATAGGGAAGTTCGCCGATGGCCGGGAACTCGGTTTGACCGAAGATCTCGACCGGAACCATTCCCTCGCAATGCGAAAGGTCGAGTTCTGCCGCCTGAACGAAGCGCGAGAGATTGGCGACGACAAGTATCCGCTCGTCTTCGAACTCACGGA
>JAICWZ010000436.1 GCA_025966355.1 Thermomicrobiaceae bacterium | reverse complement strand
GCTTCGGGCCGTGGTTGCCATCACTCGATCAAACGCTGGCAGCCGGCGATCGACCAGATCTCGTCAACTCGGCCAACATCGCCTTCGAGTCGATGATCGCGGCGGTCGGGAGATACGCGCGGCGCCGCGATGTGCCGCACGTCGTGACACCGTTCCTGCACCTCGGCGACCCGGACGACCCGAAAGTGCGACGCTACTACACGATGCCGCATCAGATTGCGCTGCTTCGCCAGGCCGACGCGCTAATGGTGCTCACGAGTTTGGAAGCGGATTTCCTCGAAGCGCAGGGGATCGCTGCTGACCGGATCCATGTCGTCGGCGCCGGAATCGATGTCGCCTCAGTCACCGGGGGCAACGGAGATGCTGCACGTGCACGCCTGTGCATTGATGGGCCGCTTGTTCTCGCGCTTGGTGCTGCGGCGTTCGACAAAGGGACGGTCCATCTGATTCAGGCTGTTTCACGGCTGAACCGAGCAGGGGCAGGTGTCCACCTCGTCATCGCCGGCCCGGTGCTCAGCGAGATTGATCAACTGATGCGCTCGTTGCCTTCGGACGACCGTCGCTGGATCCACCTACTCGGCTTTGTATCTGAAGCCGAGCGGCGCGATCTGCTGGCGGCCTGCGATCTGCTGGCGCTGCCGTCGCGTACCGAGTCATTCGGTCTCGTCTTCATGGAGGCGTGGGCCAACCGAAAGCCGGTGATCGGTGCCCGCGCCGGTGCGATTCCGGCCGTCGTCCATGACGGCGAGAACGGGATTCTGGTGAAATTTGGCGATGTTGCGGCGCTGGCAGGCGCGATCGAAACACTGGTTCGCTCACCCGAATTGCGCGCGAACATGGGAGCAGCTGGATTCGCGCAGGTGATCGACGAATCGGTATGGTTCGAGCGCGTGCGGGCCGTCTATGAGCAGGTACTGGCCACTACCGGCCGAATAGCTGAAATGGGAGTGTCAGCTGAATGAGTCAGGCCGACGATGCGATTCGGACCGACATCGATGACGTGGCGGAAACGTTGGCGCAACTGAAAGCGGCGGTTCGTCGCAATGCCGGGAAATCCGCGTCTTACAACGAGGTTGGTACTTCGGCCGCGAACGAGTTGACCCAACTTGCCGATCTGGCGGTCATTTCAGCCCATCTTCCCGTTTCCTGGAGCACACCGTTGGTGGGGCGCGCCATCGCGCTGTCGAAGCGCGCCACGCGCGTGCTCTTGCGCTGGTACATCAATCCGATCGTCGATCAGCAAAACAGCTTCAACGAAGAGCTCGTCCGCGTCATCGCCTCACTGGAGGAGCGTTTACACGAGCTGGAACGTGAGCTGGCGGCTCGCGGACCGCACGAATGAACATCGCCATCTGCACCGCGCAGGTACCGTTCATGCACGGCGGCGCTGAGATACATGTCGCCGGATTGCGTGATGCGCTGCGTGCTCAAGGCCATCTGGTCGAAGTCGTGTCGCTACCATTCAAGTGGTATCCGAAGGTCCGAATCCTGGAGAGCGCGCTTGCCTGGCGGTTGATCGATCTGACTGAAGCGAACGGCGTTCCGATCGACCTGGTCATTTGCACCAAGTTTCCATCGTGGGCCGTGCGTCACCCGCGCAAGATCGCCTGGCTGATCCATCAACATCGTCAGGCATATGATCTGTACGGCACGCCGCTGAGTGATTTTTCCAATAATCCAGACGACAACGAGATGCGCCAGCGGATCGTGGAGATCGACCGGCGCGGATTGGGCGAGTGCCGGGCGCTATTTGCGATCTCGGATAATGTAGCCGGGCGGTTGAAGCGCTCGACCGGACTCGACGCTGAGACGATGCACGTGCCGATCAATCTCACCGGACTCGCGGTCGAATCGTATGGCGACTACATCTTTAGCGTATCGCGGCTCGATCGCGCCAAGCGCGTCGATCTGCTTCTCGACGCGCTGGCTGCCGCGGGTGAGCCCTATCGGGCCGTGATCGCCGGAGAGGGACCCGAAGCGGCAGAACTCCGCAAGCAGGCTCAACGCCTTCGTATCGATCACCGCGTGTCGTTTGTCGGACGGATCGATGATCGCGATGTGGTCACGTATTACAACAACGCCCGTGCGGTCTATAACTGTCCGGTTGACGAGGATTTCGGGCTGGTGACCGTCGAGGCGTTCAGTGCCGCCAAGCCGGTGCTGACGGCATCCGACGCGGGCGGCGTGCTCGAATTAGTCGAGCATGAACGGACCGGCATTGTCGCAACTGCGGCTCGGCCCGATCTCATCGCCGCCGGCATCCGCCGTCTGCTAGACGACGATTCGCTTGCGCGGGCGCTTGGCGCGCAAGCGAAGCTGCGAGTGCGCGACATTCGATGGGAGCTCGTCGTGGAACGTCTGCTCGCCCATGCCTGACGAATCGCGTATCGCCTGGTTCACGCCGTTGCGGCCGGTCGCGTCCGGCATTTCAAACTACAACGAAGAACTGCTCGGCGTGCTGGGCCGGAGTTGGCCAATCGACGTGTTTGTCGATGGCTACCGGCCGGAGCCGTTTGAGTCGGGAGAGTCGCTGCATATCTTTTCGGCTGGTGAGTTCAACCGTCGCGATGCGCGGCGACGATACGATGCCGTCGTTTATCAGTT
>JAICWZ010000583.1 GCA_025966355.1 Thermomicrobiaceae bacterium | reverse complement strand
TTTTCGACCGCGATTGGGCTGAGCGGAATGCGTCCCGACTCGAAGAACGTTTCTGTCTCCTCATGCGCGTGCCGCGCGATCACCTCGGCATCGGTTTTCTCCAGCGGGCGCAGGTAAACGCGCTCACCGATCATCATGGCGTTACGCATTGACGCCCGCCCAACGCGGGTTGACCGCCTCATACATTACCAGGTCGACTCGTTCGCCCGGTCGCGCCACATGGCGGCGCAGCCGGACAACTTCGGTCATGTCGAGCTTCGCCGCCGCCGCGATCGTCTCTCGCTGGTCATCCGGTAGGTAGATCTGCACGAGCCGGAACTGCCGTTCGTCGCGCAGCCAGGGGATGACCAGGCTGAGCGCCTCGGCTTGCAGGCCGTCGGCATCGGGCAACATCGGAGCCATATGGATGCCGATGCGCGCTGTCGTTGGATAGTTGCTCTCCTCGACGAAACTGCCGACCACGGCCTCGCCGTCGTTGCGCACGATCGCGTAGCGCCGGTTGCCGCCCCATGCGCCGGTATTCTCTTCCTTCAGCACCGTCTCGGCCTGTGCCGCGTTGATCGGATAGTGGTTCCCGAAGCCGGAGAGCGGCAGCCCGCTATTGAACCAGGCGATGCCGCACTCCTTGTCGGATTCGATCATTGCCCTGAGATAGACCTTCGTCCCCATCAGATAGATCGCACGCATGCGTTTGTCACCTCGTTTTTCGTCATCGTGTTCGTTGCTAGCCACTCCGTTTCAGCCGTCCCGTTCGCTTGGCGTAGCGTTCGACGCTCGTGAAGACGAACATGCCGAGCGGAATCGTTAGTGCACCGATGATCGCCATCGGGATCAGGTACTGGCCGAGATGGCTCGTCGATGTGCCGTCGAGAATCGTGGCGCGCATCCCTTCCAGCACATAGGTCGCCGGTGAGATATTCGCCGCCGCCTGCATCCAGCCCGGCAGCACCGAGACCGGATAGTAGACGCCGGAGACGAGCAGCAGGAGCGACGAGATGATGAAGGTCATCTCCTCACCCCGCTCGGTAAAGAGCAACGGCAGTACGGCCGCCATGATGCCGACGCCGACGAAGCTGAGACTGCCGACCAGAATGATCGCCAGCGCGCCACCGGCGTTGGCGTGCGACAGATCGACGTCGAAGAAAAGGAAGAGCGCGATCAGCAGCAGCACGGTGCGCATAAGCGCGTAGACGATGCTGAAGAGCGAGACGCCGAGCATGTGCGTCAGTCGTGAGATCGGCGCCATCATCGTGTACTCGATCGTCCCTTCCCAGCGCTCCCAGACGATCATCTCGCTGATGTTCGAAAAGACGGCGCGCAGGTAGGCCCAGACGACCGTGCCGATCCCCAGGTAGAGGATCAGGTTGTTCGCGTCGGTTCCCTGCGCTTTGCCGATATACATCACGCTTAACGACGACGTGATGTTGAAGATCAGGAAGGCGATCTCCCAGCCCCAGTAGCGCTTGACCAGAAAGAAGTTGCGTTCGACAAAGGCGTAGGAGGCGCGAATCTCGCGCCAGACGTTACTCCTGGTGGGCAGTCGCCACCTCGCCGGTTTAGCCTGTGCCATCGTGTTTCGTCACCTCAATCCTCCTACGCAACGTCGGCCTCCGCATCACTCAACTCTTCGCTGAGCGCGCGGCCGGTCAGTTGGATAAAGACATCTTCAAGCGTCACGGCAATGCCGCCGAGTTCGGCCG
>JAICWZ010000045.1 GCA_025966355.1 Thermomicrobiaceae bacterium | reverse complement strand
TCCGAGACGAGCGGACCGATGATACAGGTGGCGGTCGACTCTGCGGACGGGTTGTCGTTACTCACCGGACTTGGAGTCGGTGTGCTGGTCGCTGCGACTGGCGACGGTGTCGCGGTCGCCGTGGCGGTCGGTGTTGCCGTTTCAGTGGCGGTCGCGGTTGATGTCTCGCTCGCGGTTGGACTCGGCGTCGCCTCGGATGCCGGGCTGGCGGTTGAGGATGCGGTACCGGTTGCCGTCGGGCTCGGTGTCACCGAAGACGTTGCGCTGGGCGTCGCCGTCGCGGTTGGGCTCGAAGCCGGCGTCTCGGTCGCGTCGCCGCTCGTTGCGGTTGGGCTTGGTGTCGCCGTTGGGCTCGACGTCGCCGTTGGGCTCGACGTCGCCGTTGGCGTCTCGCTGGACGCCGTGTCGCTTGCCGGCGAGGGTGCAACGGCTTCCGTCGTAAGCGGCGGTTGAGTGGTCGTCGTCGGAGATGGCGGGGTTGCTGCCGGCGTGCTTGTCGGCGACGGCGCATCGGTTATAGCGGGCGTCGTGATCGATTCGGAGGCCGTTGTCGTCGCCGATGGTGCGACGTTGGCCGACGTAAACGGCTGAACGGTGAGCTGTGGCGGCGTGCCGGTGCTGAACCAGGCGTCGAAATAGACGTAGAGGACGACGACATGGTTGACGTATTCGGCGGTGCAGGTGCCGAGGGCGTCGCAGCCTGAGCCGAAGTAGCGTGCGGCGGCATCCTCGATCGACGCGCCGGATGCAAGCGATTCGGCCAGATAGCGAGCACCGGCGTCAATGTTCGCGGCCGGATCGAGCCAGTGGTCCTGCGGCACGCCGAGTCGCGTCAATTCGCTCGGCATGATCTGCATCAGACCCTGCGCTCCGGCCGGCGAGACCGCGTTCGGATTACCGCTCGACTCGACCGCCATGATGGCGGCGATCAGTGCCGACGGAACATTATGCTCCTTGGCCGCCGTGTCGATCAGCGCCTGCCAGCGCATGACGTTGGTATAGGCGCCTTCCGCCTGCACTCCTCCGATATTGATCTGGATCGCCCCTTGCAACCAGCTGAGGGGATCGAGCGTCTGATTCGTCGCCGTGCTCAGGACGGCAAAATGGAGGTGCGGGCCGGTCGAATAACCGACCGAACCGACGGCCGCGATCACCTGGCCGGCGGAAACACGGTCGCCAACCTTCACATACGACGTCTCCCAGTGCATGTAGACATTCTCGAAACCGGCGTTCGCGCCGTCGAGTTGGACGATGATCTTGGAGTTCCCGGATTCAGACGCGTCAATACCCGCGAAGGTCACCGTCCCAGAAGCGGCTGCCAGGATCGGCGTACCGAGCGGCGCGGCGATATCGACGCCGTCGTGGAAGCTCGGGTCGTTTGGCGGGCAACTGCTCGAACTAACGTAGCCGGTGTTCAGCGGCACGCAGCCGTACGCCTGTGTGATGACATAACTCGCAGCGATTGGGAAGACGCGGGAACCAGCGGCGATCGACTGGGAAAGCGAGAATTGGCCGAGCCCGTTGACCGTTTGGGCGGGTGCCGCCGCCAGGGTGTTGGCATCACCGGGATGGCCGTCATCCGGTATCCAGGTCCATGAGAAGAACTTCTTGGTCGTCGGATTGTAATTGAGATACCAGGCGCCAGTCGTCCAGCGTGGGGCGCCATTGCTCGACTCGATCTGGCGACGTGCTCCGTTGTCGAGATTGGCGTAGGCGGGCGCGAGCGCATCGTTGGTTGAACCGCCGAGGATCACCGGTGGCCCTTGCTCGGCGGTGGACATGCGCACGCAGCTGGCGCATGGGTCGCTGGCGGACAGCGTCGTTACGCGGGTGGCGACATAGGTCGCTCGGGCCAGCGGTCTGCCGACGCTGTAATCGTAGGTCGGCCCGGTGAAGCGATGGCTGTCATCATACGATTCGGCGACCCAGTGCCAGCCGCCTTCTTCGCTCCATGATTTGTTGTCCCTGAACGCGGGCGGTACGACCGAATTCGGATCGGTTGTCGGGATAACGGTTTGCGCACCGGCGGGAAGACGGTCGCCGCCAAGCGAGACGGAAACGATCAGGAGGGCGAGTGCGCAGAGTACACGCGGGCCACGACCGCCGAAACGAAGCGAGCGGACGGAACGGAGCCGAACGCGGAGTCTATCCGAACGCCCCGCAGGCGGCGAAACACGAATCGTTTTGAGCAGGTCGCGCGGCGATTGCAAATTGTTCATGCGCCACGCCCGTTCGGTTGAGTGTCCCTTCGTGCTTCCGGCATCATCGCGGGCGTGTGATCGACCATGAGCGTAGTTCCTCGATTCAGAACGTCAGCGAGCCTTCGCCTCCTCAAGCAGCATCACCACGCCGAGCACATCGCTCATGCTCCCGGCGTCGGGGAAGGTGCTGCTCTCTCGAGGGCGAAACGATTGTCGCTGCATTCGGTGTCGTGTCCCCAGGTAGGCGGCTCGGTGTTTCGAGCACGACCAGCTTTTGCGCTTGCGCAAGCGGCCGGCAAAATGATCGCATGTGTCGTGCCCAGCGAGTCTGGATGCGCTGATCATAACCCGCAGGCGCCGCGACGCATCAAGCTTACGCAGCGCGCAATCGGTTCCGCAAGATACCGCGTCTGATTATGAATTGTTTGTTACCGGCTGCCGGAGTGCTGCATCGACGTTACGTGCTCGGTGCCGTTCGGGGCATTGGTTACGGTGCCGTTGCGCAAGATCGTCTCGCCGTTGTCGACCCAGCGGCCGATCCCACGGTACTTGGCGTACCTCGTGGCCACCAATGTGTCGATGCCCATCGTAGCGATGGTCTGCTCAACGTCGCGGAGATGCCGCTCGATCGCGTCACCGGCCCGCTGGATGGTGGCCGACGGTTGGAGATGGGCGGCAACTGGTTCGGGAATCACTTCGTCGGCGATGCCGAAACCATGGAGATCGTGCGCCGTGATGCGCAGAATTTCGGCGGCGGCCGGAGCCTGTGCGGCGTCCTTCCAGAGGATGGTGGCGCACGCCTCGGGGGACGCGACGGCGTAGATCGCGTTCTCCAACATCAGGATGCGGTCGGCGATGCTGATGGCGAGCGCGCCGCCGCTGCCGCCCTCTCCGACGACGGTGGCGATCGCGGGCACCCGCATCGCGGCCATCGCGATCAGGTTCTCGGCAATCGCGTTCCCCTGGCCGCGCTCTTCCGAGCCGAGCCCCGGATCGGCCGCAGGCGTATCGATGAAGGTCAGTACCGGCAGATTGAACTTTTCGGCCTGCCGGATCAGGCGCAGCGCCTTGCGGTAACCCTCGGGACGCGGCATGCCGAAGTTGCGGTCGATGTTTTCGCGCGTATTGGCGCCTTTTTGATGCCCGAGCACGACGACCGTGCGGCCACGGAAATCACCGATGCCGCCGATCAGCGCGTGATCGTCACCGAAGAGCCGGTCGCCGTGCAGTTCGACGAAGTCTTTGACGAGTTCATTGATATAGTCGAGCGCGTGCGGGCGGGCAGCATTGCGTGCCAGCTGGACGCGATCCCACGCATTGAGTTGTTCAGTCATGAAGAGCCTCTGCGGGTTCGGCGGAACGGGTGATGTCTGCGTCGTCTGATTTGGCCGGTTCGGGCTGAACGGCAAAATGCCGCAACAGTGTGCCGATTCGCTCCGGCAGTTGTGCGCGTGGAACGACCAGGTCGATCATGCCATGTTCCAGCAGGAATTCGGCGGTCTGAAAGCCCTCGGGCAGCTTTTGGCGTGTCACTTGCTCGATGACGCGCGGTCCGGCAAAGCCGATGATCGCGCCCGGTTCGGCGACGATGACGTCGGCGACCGTCGCATAGCTGGCGGTGACGCCGCCGAAGCACGGATCGGTGAGGAGCGAGAGGTGGGGCAGCCGGGCGTCACCCAGGTGGGCAAGCGCGGCCGTCGTTTTCGCCATCTGCATCAACGAGAACATACTCTCATGCATGCGTGCGCCGCCCGATGAGGAGACCGTCACAAGACCAAGCCTGCCCTCGATCGCGCGTTCGATTGCGCGCACCAGCTTTTCGCCGTAGACCGAACCCATGCTGGCCCCCATGAAGCCGAATTCCGTCACCGCCAGGGAGACGGGCTGGCCGCAAATCGATGCGGTGCCACAGACCAACGCGTCATTTGTGTGTGTCTTGCGACCGGCCGAGGCGGCTTTGGCACGATACGCTTCGCCATTCGCGACGAATTCAAGCGGGTCTGACTGCGTGAGACCGGCATCGTATTCGATGAACGTGCCCTCGTCGACGAGCGTGTCGATGCGCTGCGCCGCGCTCAAGCGTGCGTGATGACCACAGCGCGGGCAAACATAGAGGTTGCGTTCGGCGTCTTTGGAATACTGGAGTTCATTGCATTTGGGACACTTGATCCACAGGTCGTCGGGTATCGAGCGGGTCTCATCTCCCGGCGCCGTCGGTGAAAACTTCGGTTGGCGGCGAAAGAGTTCCCTCATGGCACCTCATCGTGTCCACGTGCTCACAAACGACTCGTGTTACTGGCGAGCTTCGTGCAATACTGGCGAGTATAGCACAGCCCGAACGCCATTCCGGTCCCCAACCGGACCGGCAACCGGCGGTCATCGGGGGTGGGCTGAACGGTTCATTTGCACCAGATCGCGACCAGTTGAAGACGTCGCGTCGATCGCGGTCATGCCGGAAAGGGGCTCCGGATGAATCAAGTCGCGGTCATGATCCTCGCCGGAGGGCAGGGCGAGCGCTTGAGTATTCTCTCGCGCCAGCGCGCCAAGCCCGCCGTCCCGTTTGCCGGCAAGTATCGCATCATCGACTTTGCGCTGAGTAACTGTGTGAATTCCGGCCTCTTCGATGTTGCCGTGTTGACACAGTATCGTCCGCATTCGCTCAACGATCATATCGGCCATGGCCGTCCCTGGGATCTCGATCGTGAGCGAAACGGCGGGGTGGTTATTCTGCAGCCGTATCTCGGTCGGACCGGCTCCGGCTGGTATCGCGGTACGGCCGACGCCATCTACCACAACCTCTTTTTCGTCCAGCGCGGGCAATTCGATGATGTTCTGATCCTTTCCGGCGATCATATTTACGCCATGGATTACGCGCCGATGATCGCCAAGCATCGCGAATTGAATGCCGACGTGACCATCGCCGTGCAGCCGGTCCCCTGGGAGGACGCCAGCCGCTTTGGGCTGGTCGAGGTCGACGAACACGATCATGTGATTGATTTCGACGAGAAGCCGGAGCAGCCGCGCAGCAACCTCGCATCAATGGGCATCTATGTCTTCAAACGCGACGTGCTGCTCAACCTGTTTGACGAAACCTCCGGCGATATGACCGACTTCGGTCATCAGGTGATTCCGTATTTCATCCACAACGGCCGTACCTGTGCCTATCGCTTCGAGGGGTACTGGCAGGATGTCGGCACCTTGCAGTCGTACTGGGAGGCGAACATGGCGCTCCTGGACGACGTGCCGCGTCTCAATCTGTACGACCCGAACTGGCGCATCCATACGCGCAGCGAGGAGCGCCCGCCCGCCAAGTTGATGGAAGGCTCGCACGTCTCGCGAAGCCTGCTGTCGCATGGCTGTATCATTATCGGCGGTCATGTTGAACATTCGATCCTCTCGCCGGGGGTGGTTGTCCATCGCGACGCGGTGATTCGGGATTCGATTATCATGACTGACACGGTGATCGGCCCCGGCACGGTGATCGATCGTTGTATCGTGGACAAAGAGGTGCGGATCGGCGCGAACTGCCACCTCGGGTACGGGGACGATTATTCGTCGAATTGGCTCGAACCGAACCGGTTGAACACCGGAATTACGCTGGTGGGGCGTAGTGCGATCGTGCCGGACGGCATACGCGCCGGTCGCAATGTCTTGATCGGCACCGACGTGACGGCGGCCGAATATACGGAAGATGACATCCCAAGTGGGAGCACCATCGATTCGCAGTCGCTCGCACTCTGGGCCTAGTATTCGATTCTCGCGATGCCAATCAATTTGGAAGCGCGTCGCTTTATTATTCGCTTTTTGGCGCTGAAGCGCTCGGCGCGATCATTGTGAGACACCTTGAAGGGAGCGCGTTGTTGGTGGTCGATAGAGGATCGCTCAATCAGGTACTCGAACAGAGCGCGATCGTCGATCTGCTCGATATTATTAACCGGCTCTCGGACGAAGAACGCGAGCGGTTCGCGCGACTCTTCCAGATCGAGGCGTCGGTTGGACATTTGGTACCGCCTGAGCATATGAATCGTTGGATCGACCGCTACTTCGGCTCGCTGGAGCGGGTGCTCACGCAGAAGGTGGTCAAAGTTACGAACCGCGCGACGTTGGAAGAGACGCTCTTCAACGAACTCCGCTCGCGCCGGCCACTCGAAGCGCGTATTCCCGCCGAGCTTGCGCGTGAGATCGCCAAAACGGCGCCCGATCCGTTCTGCGAGCCGGAACTGAACACCCCGACCGACACATTCGGTCGTGTCCGCGGCCGGCGTACGATCACCGCCAGCAATATCGCCAAGTACGACGGACATCACGGCGTCATCATCTTCGACGAGCATGATCCGCTCGCCTTCTCGGAGGACCTGGTGATCGATGCCGTTCAGGTGGCGCAGGAGTGGTTCGCACGATCACATGCCGACGATCCGACGGCGATCTATCCGCTCTTCATGTGGAACTGTCTCTGGAAGAGCGGAGCCTCGAGTCCGCACGGTCACGCGCAGGTGAGCCTGACGCACGGGCGACATTACGGCAAGATCGAACTGCAGCGCCGGGCGGCCCGAAATTACGCGGAAACCTATGACCGTCGCTATTTCGATGATCTTTTCGTGGCCCATCAGACGCTCGGGCTCGGTTGGGAGATGGGTGGCGTACGGACGATGGCGTCGTTGACGCCGCTGAAAGAGAAAGAGATCGTGCTCTACGCCGATAACGTCGGCGATGAGCTGGCGAGCGCCATTTTCAAGGTGCTGCAATGCATGGTCGAGGCGCTCAACGTCGTCTCGTTCAATCTCGTCATCGCACAGCGCCCGCTGGTTGAGACTGAAGAGGATTGGTCGGACGTGCCGGTGATCGTACGCCTGGTCGATCGCGGCGATCCGCTCAACCGTACGTCGGATTTCGGCGCGATGGAGTTGTATGCGGCCAGCGTCGTGTCAAGCGACCCCTTCCGCGTCGCCGAGGCCTTGTGGTCAAACCTTTTTGGCCGATAATCGCTCCGTGCGCCTGACACTCGCCCCTCCGACCGGAACGTGGCGCGGCGGGGCGATTTGGCGTGCATCGACGTATGTCACAGACGTGAGTGGGAGATACGTGTGCTGGAAAAGAGCGTTCGGGTCGGGATCGATATCGGCGGAACGTTCACGGATCTGCTGGTATTGGATGAGACGACCGGCGCGTTCCACATCGGCAAGACGCTGACGACGCCGGACGATCCCTCGCGTGCCGTGCAGACCGGCCTGAGCGATCTGCTGCGCCAGCACGAGATCGACCCCGGACGTGTGAAGCAGATCATCCATGGCACGACGCTCGTGACGAATGCGCTGATCGAACGGCGTGGTGTGCCGACCGCGCTCTTGACGACCAAAGGCTTCCGGGACGCGATCGAGATCGGCCACGAGCATCGCTACGACCTCTATGATCTGTTCCTCGAACTCCCAAAGCCGCTGGTCCGGCGACGCTGGCGCCTGGAAGTCGATGAGCGCGTTCTGGCCGATGGCACCGAGGAGCGACCGATCGATCCGGCCGATATTCGACGCCTGATCGCGGAGATGCGCGCGGGCGGCATCGAGGCAGTCGCGGTCACGCTGCTGCATAGCTACCGCTACCCCGAGCACGAACGACAGATTGGTGAGATCCTGGCCCGTGAGGCGCCGGAGATGACCGTCTCGCTCTCGTCCGATGTCGTGCCGGAGATTCGCGAGTACGAACGCGCGTCGACGACGATCTGCAATGTGTACGTGCGCCCGGTGGTTGACCGCTATCTGGAGCGGCTCGAAGCGTCGTTGCGGCAGCTCGGTATCGACTGCGAACTGCTGGTCATGCTCTCATCGGGTGGCATCTGCTCCGTCGAGACGGCGCGGCGCTACCCGATCCGCCTGGTCGAATCGGGTCCGGCGGCCGGTGCGCTGGCAGCGGCCCACCTGGGCAAATCGATCGGTGTGAAAGATCTTCTTTCCTTCGATATGGGCGGCACGACGGCCAAGGCGTGTTTGATCGATGGCGGCGCACCGCTTACGTCGTCGGACTTCGAGGTGGGCCGTGTGTATCGCTTCAAGAAGGGGAGCGGCTTCCCGGTCAGTGTGCCGGTCATCGAGATGATCGAGATCGGCGCGGGCGGCGGCAGCATCGCGTCAATTGATCAACTTGGCCTGCTCAAGATTGGGCCGCGCAGTGCCGGTGCCGAGCCGGGTCCGGCCTGTTACGGGCAAGGCGGAACCGAGCCGACCGTCACGGACGCCGATCTGGTGCTCGGAAACCTCGATCCGGATTTCTTTCTCGGCGGGGCGATGAAGCTCGATCGAGCGGTGGCCGAGCGTGCCATCGAAGAGCGTGTGGCAAAGCCACTCGGTCTGAGCGTCGTCGAGGCGGCCTGGGGCATCCATCAGCTTGTCAACGAGAATATGGCGAACGCCGCGCGCGTGCATGCCATCGAACGCGGTGCCGATCCGCGCACCTATCCGCTCTTCGCGTTCGGCGGGGCGGGGCCGGTGCATGCCTTTCGCGTCGCGAAAATCCTGCACGCACCCGGTCTGATCGTCCCGGCGGGTGCCGGAGTCGGTTCGACGATTGGCTTTCTCGTCGCGCCGCTCGCCTTTGATTTCGTGCGCACCGCGATCGAGCGCTTCGATCGGATCGACTGGGACGCCGTCAACCGGCTCATCGCTGAAATGGAGCAGGAAGGACGCGAGCTACTGCGGCGCGCGGGGGTGGCCGACGACGAAATTCGGCTGACTCGTACGGCCGAACTGCGCTACGTCGGCCAGGGACACGAGGTGCGCACCCCCGTGCCGGATGGTGCTCTGAGCGCCGGGTCAGCCGCGGCGATTCTGGAGTCCTTCGAGGGGATCTACCGGCAGCTCTTTCAGCGGATCGCGCCCGGCAACCCGATCGAAAGCGTTAACTGGCGCGTGCTCGCGAGCGGACCGACGCCTGAGTTGCCCGCCACGCGCCTCAGCACTGCGGGAACGCAGACGCCGGATGAACTGATCAAGTCGTACCGCGAGGTCTATCAGCCTGAAGCGGGAACTTTCG
>JAICWZ010000379.1 GCA_025966355.1 Thermomicrobiaceae bacterium | reverse complement strand
GGCACCGTCGGCGGTCGCACATACGGGGCGGAATCGAGCCGAACTGCGGCGACATCGCCGGTGAAGACCGCATTCGTCGCCAGGTCATGATAGGCGATGTGATGCATGGCGTGTCCCGGCGTATGCAGAGCGACCAGTTCACGACCACCCGCTTGAAAGCGCGCACCATCTTCAAGGATGTCGACGCGCTCGGCCGGCACCGGCGCCACCTCGCCCCAGAGTTCTTCCATCCGATCGCCATAGATGCGCGTCGCGCTCGCCATCAGCTTCGTCGGGTCGACCATATGCGGTGCGCCGAACGGGTGCACCAGCAGCCGGGCTTTCGGGAGACGGCGCATCAAGACACCGGCCGAGCCGGCATGATCGAGATGAATGTGCGTCACGGCAAGCTGCGTGATCTCTTCGGGATCGAAACCGGCCGCGCGCACGCCGTTGAGCAGCGTTTCGACGGTCGGTGTGGCGCCCGTTTCGATCAGCGTCAGGTCGTTGTCGCCCGCCAGCAGGTACGACGCGATGACGCCCGGCACTCCCTGGAAATGATGATCGATGATAAAGATGCCTGGCTCCAACTGCCGAACCGTCGTACTCGTCATATCCGTTGCTCCGAACGTTGAACCCGTCTACCAGTCGCGCTGCGTGCGAACCGTCAAGCCATCATACGCCAGGTGTACATGCGCCGGAAACGCGTCATCGACCGCCGCGTGCAGCACTTCGTGGCTCACGTGCACGATATACGCCTCGCGCGGCTTGACCTCGGCGATGACGTCGAGCGCCTCGCCAATGCTCAGATGTGTCGGGTGTGGCCGGGCACGGAGCGCGTTGAGTACCAAGACATCAGCGCCGCGCATCTTGTCGACCGATTCCGGCGAAATCCCTTTGGCGTCGGTGACGTAGACGAGCGGACCGAAGCGAAAACCCTGCACCACCCAACGCCCGTGCGTCACCTCAATGGGAATGATCTCACGCTCAAACAGCGTGAACGGCCCGTCGAATTCGTTGAGCAACAGGTCCGGCTTGCCGCCATAAAAGGGGAACATGTCCTGAAACGTGTACCCGTAGCGCTCGCGCAGCAGATCGGAGGTGCGACCGTCGGCGAAGACCGGCAGGTGCGCCTGGTTGAGCTCATTGAAGCGGCGCAGGTCGTCGATCCCGGCCACGTGATCGGCGTGCGCATGGGTAAAGATGACCGCATCGACGCCGCTGAGTCGCGCAGCCACCGCTTGCATGCGCAGTTCCGGTGAGGTGTCGATCAGAACAGTATGACCGTCGAAACGGACCACCGCCGAGGTGCGCGTGCGACGATCGCGTGGATCTTCCGAGGTACAGACGGGGCAGAAACAGCCGATCAGCGGAATGCCTGTCGATGTTCCGGTCCCGAGGAATGTCAACTCAACCATTGTTTTCCCATCATATCGACACTATCAGGGCAAGTATACCCGCAGGTCCATGCTGCCTCAGGAGGAACGTGGGGGCAAAGACGGTACTTATGGGCCGAACGATCCGGGGTACCGAACGCCCGGTCTTCGCTATCATCAGAGACAGAAGTCTCGACGTTCTGGACACGGAGCAGATCGATTGAGGTCGGGTTCAACGGCTCGTATGAGCTTAGGATGATGACAGACGCGATGAGCGGACTCCCCGATCGCCGGCCGGGCTGGATCGACAACATTACGCGACACTGGTCGCAAGAGGACGAACCGGGCGACGCTCGCCCGGAATCGGACGACCTGCTGCCAATCTTGCAGCGAATGTCCACGCGGATACGCTCGAACGCCGATCTTGACGATCTCCTCCCGGAACTGGCCGAAGCCTCCGGTGACGCCATCGGCTGCGAAGTCACGCTGATTCGTCTGTTCAACGCCGATCGCAAGCAGCTCACGATCCGCGGAATGTCCGGCGTACCGGCTCAACTGGAAGCCGACTTCAGCAACGCGCAAACGACCGCGAGCGAGGCGTTCGCCAACCTGCGCCCGGGTGCCCTGTTTAGCTTTACCCCCTACCGGCCGCTGGTTCTCCAGAGCGGCGCGGATGTGATCAGCGCCGAATATCCGGAGATGCAGGCGTTGGGGGCACGACACATCCTCGTCCTGCCGCTGTTCCAGCATGGACACCTGCTTGGACGAATCGATCTGCTGCGCACGCGCGACGAGCCGTTCAGCGTCGTTGACGGTCGCATCGCCAACGTGCTCGGCACCATGATCGCCGGCGCCGCCTTCGGTGTGAAACAGGACGAGTCAGGCGAACAGTATTCGCGCATCATCGACGCCAGCTTCGCCTTCCAGCAGTCAATCGAGCCGCTCGCGACCGTCGGCGAGATGTTCCAGAACGTCGTCGAGGCGACACGCAACGTCGTCAGTTGTGATCGCTGCTACGGTCTGCTCTGGGCGGACGCGCGCCGGGAATTCGCGCCGGTCGCGGTCAGCGGCGGCGAACGCGCGCTCGTCGACCGGCTGAAGACGCTCACCTTTTCGCCGAAAACGATTCCGGCGCTCGATCAGATCTTGCGCGACGACGATCCGCTGCTGATCCCGAACGCCAAGCGCGACCCGCGCATGCCGGCCGCCGTCTCGCGCGCGCTCGATCTCAACTCGACGCTCATCGTTCCCCTGCGCGGGCGACAACGGACGCTCATCGGCGTCATCATGCTCGACCGCTCGGGTGACGAGGGTCAGTTCAACGACCGCGATCTGGCACTGGTCGAGATCATCGGCGCACACTCGGCCATGATGCTCGAGAACGCACTGCTCTACGAAGAAGTGCGTCGCGCATCCGACCGGCTGGCGCTGGTCAACGATATCGGCATCGAGCTCGCGACGCTGACCAATATCACAAGTCTCTTCCGCCAGGTGCAGTTACATGTCGCCTCGGTCCTGACGGCCGATCGCTTCTGCATTGGCCTGCTGCTGCCAGACGGTGCGTCGATTGAATATCACTTTGCGATCGGCGATACGATCGCCGAGCAGCCCGTG
>JAICWZ010000391.1 GCA_025966355.1 Thermomicrobiaceae bacterium | reverse complement strand
GGTCACTTGAACGAATCGGACGGCGACGACCATGAAGTCGAGATCGCGCTGGTGGCGGACGCCTCACGGCCGAACGTCACGCGCAAGCGCGCCAAGCTCGATGGTCGAGCCTGTCGCCTGACCGGCATCGTCGGAACGCTGAAGGTCGTTCTCTTTTCTCCCGAGGATCTCAATCTCGTGCTCGGCTCGCCCTCCGGCCGGCGTCGGTACCTCGACATTTCGATCAGCCAGCTCGATCGAACCTACCTGCGCGCACTCAGTCGCTACGGCAAGCTCGTTGAACGACGGAACAGCCTGCTCAAGGATCTGGGGAACGGGAGCGGCCGAAACGCCGAGGACGAACTGGCCTATTGGGACGACGAGTTCACGACGTACTCCTCGTACATCCTGGCGGCCAGGCTGCGCTATCTCGACGGACTGAATCAGGAAGCCGCCAGTGCGTTTCAACGCCTTTCAGAGAGCGATGGGCGTCTGCGTCTTGATTACGCGGGTACCGTTAATCTGCCCGACGCGCACATTGAGCGGGTTTCATCCACATCGCTGTCAGATGCGCAGCCGCTGATCGCGCGCGCGGTCGGAACGCAGCTGCGGCAACGTCGCCATGAGGAGTTGCGGCGCGGCCTGACGTTGATCGGCCCGCATCGCGACGACTTTACCTATGAGCTGGACGGGCGCGATCTTTCGTCGTTCGGCTCACGCGGCCAGCAACGGCTTGCGGTCGTCGCGACGAAACTGGCGGAGCTGGCTCAGATCATCACGCTGAGTGCCGAGTCACCGGTTCTGCTGCTCGACGATGTGCTTTCGGAACTCGATCCCGAGCACCAGGATGGATTGCTGAATACGCTCGGCGGCGCCGGGTGCCAGATCATTCTGACCGCTACGTCGCGCGAATTATTGGAACACCCTGCGCTTCACGATCTGCCCATCGGTGAAGTTGGCGGTGGAACGATTGCGCTGGACCTGGGATAAACCGAAGAAACCAACCGCTCCGTTTGAAGCGGAGCGGGACCCTCTGTTATAATCACCGTCGCTCGGCTTTGGCCGAACACCGCATTGGGGAGTCGTCTAACGGTAGGACAGCTGACTCTGGATCAGCCGGTTGGGGTTCGAATCCCTGCTCCCCAGCCCCAGTGCACAATCAATTCGCGCTCGTCTCGTTTCTCACGTTTCAACGTCGCCTGTTGTATCGGGTCGTTACCGGCGCTCTCCGTGCGCTTTTACCGCGGCTGTGACGCGTTCGATCAGGTCATCCAGATCGAATGGCTTCGCGATGTAGCCGTCAGCGTCAACCTCGGCGCTCCGTTCCGCCGCGTTGTGCGCCGCGGTAAAGACGATGATCGATGCCCGATGACCGTAGCGCGCTCGATAGCGCTCGACGAATTCCCAACCATCCATGCCGGGCATGCGCATGTCGAGCATGATGAGATCGGGATGCTGCCGGCTGATCACATCGAGCGCCGCGCTTCCATCCGATGCGAAGTCAACGGCAAACCCTTCGTCCTGCAGCACGATCTCGATGAGTTGGCGGATGCTCTCATCGTCATCGACGACGAGCACGCGAGATATCGAGCCTTCAGTCCCGATCACGTCGTCAATTACCGCGCGATCGGTAACCGGTGGCAATGTCACGATGAAGCGCGATCCATTCGTGCTCGTACCATCCAGTTGAAGCGATCCGCCGTGCAGTTCAACAAAATTCCGCGCGACATAAAGACCAAGTCCAATCCCCGACTGATGTGAGGATGGATTGGCTCGTGAGAACCGCTCGAAGATGGCCTCCCGCCGATCCTCACTGATGCCGATCCCCTCGTCACTGACGCTGAGTCGCGCCGATCCATCGTCCCGTTGCACTAACACCACGCTAATTTGACTTCCTGCGGGACTGTACTTCGCCGCGTTGTCGAGCAAGTTTAGAAGCACCTGCTGAATGCGCCGGGGATCAGCGCGGACGATACAACGGTCGGGGCCGATGTAATCGACGGTGTGACGCGAATCCACAAATTCAGTGCGGAGCGTCGAACGAACCAAGTCCGCGATATCGATTCTCATCAGATCGAGTTGCGCCGTGCCGTGATCGATCTCGAGTGTTTCCATGACATTTGAAATGAGCCGGGTCAATTTTCCGGTTTGGAATTCAATCGCTCCGACCGCCGCGGCAAATCTCAGCGGGTCGATCCCTTCGGTATCCCGACCTTCGCGCAGAAGTAGTTGCGCGTACGCGCGTAGGCTCGAGACCGGTGTCTTGAGTTCGTGCGCTGCGACGGAGATAAACTGGTCATAACCGGTGCGGTAGCGTTGTTGTTCATCGCTCACAGCCTGATCGCGTCGAGCGACTTCGTTTTCCAACGCCAACGCGCGCTGCTGTAATCTCGTAATGGCTCTTTGTTGCTCGTCATCACTTTCAAATTGCACGAAACTCTCGGCCGGTGTGACATGCGTGTGGAGTTCACAGATCGCAGCGAGCGCCTCCGCATCCTTGACCGAAGCGAACGCATCGATCGGGTAGGCGCAGAGGAGATTGAACGCTCTGCGCGCGGCGAGATCGTTCCATAAACCCTCGAGCGCGACCGCTGCTTCGGGGTTTCCGTCTTTGACGAGTTTGGCCACAAGTTCACCGAATACCAGTACGTCCCGTGTCGTACCCGATAATTCGTCGCTGGCACGGCAAATCACATCATCGAAGATCGCGAAGAAGCTGGTAGGGTCTGGAGCGCCATCGCTCATAAATTGTTCGAGCGTCTCGGCGACGACGAATCTGATGTAGCGGCCTTCGGAGATGGCTTGTTCCAAATCGATGCCGCGATCGAGTAGACGTGATTCAAGTGACTGGAGGTGCGATTCGCTGGCAACGATGACGGCGCCGCGATTC
>JAICWZ010000063.1 GCA_025966355.1 Thermomicrobiaceae bacterium | reverse complement strand
TACCTCCGGCAATATCTTCCCGGCGCCAGCCAAGGATGACCATCATGGGGTGGCCTCGCAGTCGCCGAACGAGATAGCCGAGCAGGTCGAGCGACGCGTGATCAACCCACTGAATATCGTCGACGAAGAGAATGCCCGGCCGTTCATCGCTCATCGTCGCCAGCATGAACTGCAGCACGGCCTCAAAGAATCGAGCTTGCGCACCGGGACCGTCCATCGGCGGACTATCGAGCACGCCGGAGACGGACGATGCGGCGTGCGGCACGAGCCGGCAGAGTTCTGCCAGCAGATGCCGGGGAAGCCGCGCGGCGGTCGACTCGAAATCCTCCGCCTCGACCAGCGTTCGCAGCCCCTCGACGATCGGGCCATAGGCAAGATGCATCTCGCCTTCGTAGCCACGCATGACGACGGTTTTCGCGCCACGACCGCGCATCTCTTTCAGAAACGCCTCGATGAGATACGTCTTGCCGACTCCGGCCTCGCCCTCGACTGTCACGAGGCGCCCATCATGCTGAACCTGATCGTAGAGCGTGCCCAGCAACGCCAGGTCACGCGCACGGCCGACGAGCGGAAGACCGGATTGGTCGATGGCAACATCAGCTAACCGGCTGAGCACCGGAACTGTCTCAGCGGTGCGAGCGTCATTGGAGGTTCGCATTGGCGGTTCCGGCGCCTCGTGACGCTGGATCGCCTGGTAGAGGGCGGTCGTTTCATCGAGCGGAGCGACCCTGAGTTCCTGATCGAGGAGACGGACACAGTCCCGATACTGACGTACGGCCGCTCCGCGATCACCGGTCCAAGTGTAGAGGAGCATGAGTCGCCGATGGGCATCTTCGTTGAGCGGGTCGATTAGCAACCAGCGCCGGCTGTAGCTGATCGCCTTCCCGAATTCACCGGCATCGATCAAACAACTGACGAGAAATTCAAGTCCCTCGCCCAGTTCGCGGCGCAGATCTTCGGCCTGAAACGCCTGCCAGTCATCGAAGGACGGGCTATCGCGTAACGAAAAGCCGGCCATGAAGTCATCGCGGTAGAGCTGAATGGCCTGCGTGGCGGCGTCGATTGAGTTGTTGACGCGCCTGCGGCCGTCGTCGAGCCGTGCCCGAAACTCGGCAACGTCGACCATAACGCTGCTATCCCGCCGCAATTCGACGACGTCGCGCGACACGAGCAGCCAGTCGCCCTTGAGCGCACCTCTGAGAGCCGACAGTGTCCGGCGCAACGCTCCACGCGCGCGCTCGTCGTCCGCCTCCGGCCAGAAGAAGGCCGCCAGGGCGTCACGGCGATGGGGCACTCCCGTCATCGCCAGATACGCAAGCAACGCAATCGCCTTGCGAGTATCGACCTCGATCGGTACGCCATCGCGCTCCACGCGCACGGCACCGAGGAGGGAAATCTTCAATTGAGCCACTGATGATCTCTTTCGCGCGCTGCCAGTGTACTCAAGATCACCGAAAGTTCAAGACGTTTGACAACGCGATTATCCGTAACGATTACCGTAACGATCCAGAGACGAGCCATCGCTAGCATTGAAGGTATCGGATCTCATTTCCGATGCCGTGGAGATGTCATTGAGGGAGGTCGTCATGCGCGTCGAGAATACACGGATGATCGCCCGGCCGATCGAAGAGGTCTTCGCCTTCCTGGCCGAGCCGGAAAACAACGAGCTATGGATGTCGGTCGTCATCGGCACCAAACGGGCCGCAACCGGACCAGTCAGCATTGGCGAAACCTACCAGCACAGCGTCAAGTTTCTCGGTCGCACGTTCGACGTCACGTTTGAGGTCATCGAACTGGAGCCACCGCGACGCTTCTGCGTCCGCAACGTGAGCGGGCCGATTGAGTTCCATGGCTGCTACACCCTTGAGTCGATTGCGAGCCAGACCCGGTTCACGCACACACTCGAGGGAGACCCTGGAAGTTTCTTCAGATTCGGGCAGTCCGTGGTAGAGCGGGTAGTTCAACGCCAGTACGCGGCCGACCTGGAGACGCTGAACGACGTGCTGGCAGCGGTCGCAATGAACCAGATACAGGAGAGCGTTGTTGCCGATATCTGCTAGAATGCGAACATCTTTGGCGACAATTGATACATTCCAACGTTATGCGCCGCGACCGGATCATGGGTCTGGGATCGTTCACAACGTTCACGTCGGGGGGTGAGCACGTGAAGAGCAATGCGCACAACCACCAAGAGAAGGATCGGACCGGACGCCAGCGAACACTCTGGCTCGCATTTTCCCTGTTTGCACTCGGGATCGTGCCCGCCCTACTCTCGATCGTGCTCTTCTCGCTCGTCGAGCTGTCAAACGCGCTCTATACCGCCACGTTCCTTCTCTATCCAGTCGTCGGGGTGCTGATAGCATCTCGCCGGCCCGAGAACCCGCTGGGTTGGCTCCTGTTAGCGACCGGTATCACCAGTTCATTGGCCGGATTGGGACAAGCATATATCCAATATGCCTCCGCTACCGGATCGCTCCCTGGAGAAGTGTGGTTCCAATGGGTGTCGAACGTGCTGACGTTCCCAACCTATCTCACGATGTTCTCGTTCATCCTATTGCTCTTTCCGGGAAGGCTCCTCACTCGTCGCTGGCGACCGCTTGCCTGGCTGGCCGCCGCTTTGATTGCCGCTGTTGTTCTGCATCAGGCGATCGGGGTAGACGGCAGCACCGCGGATAATGGCGTGCACTTCCACAATCCGCTGTATGTTGCGCCGCTTGGCGATCTCCTGCATCCGCTCTACCCAATCGCGATTCTGGCTGCGCTCGTCGTGATCCTCGGCTCGCTCCTCTCGCTAGGCCTACGACTGCGTCGTTCGCGCGGAGTCGAGCGACAACAACTCAAATGGTTCGTCTACGTTGCCGCCGTTTCGGTCGTTGCGTTTATCCTCTCCGGCCTTTGCGCCAGCATCGATCCGACGAACAAGGGTGGTTTCATCGGTACCGTATTCTGGATGACCGCACTCTTCGGAATCGAGATGGGACTCCCAGCGGTCGTCGGCCTCGCCATCGTGCGTTACCGCCTCTATGAGATTGATCGCCTCATCAACCGCACACTGGTCTATTCGATCCTCACGGCCATTTTGGTGGGCGCCGACCTCCTGCTGATCCTCGGGCTTGAGCGGCTCTTCCAGCCGGTCGCCTCCGGCTCCGATCTGGTCGTCGCCGGTTCCACGCTGGCCGTCGCGGCTTTCGTCCAGCCACTTCGTCGACGCATCCAAACGACCGTCGATCGCCGCTTCTACCGGCATAAGTACGACGCGACGCGCGCCCTGGAGACCTTCAGCGCTCGGCTGCGGGATGAAATCGATCTGAGCGCACTCCTGGGCGAGTTCGACGCCGTCGTGCGGGACACGATGCAGCCCACGCACATGTCGGTGTGGTTACGCGGCTTCACCAGTGGACCGGAGGCACAACCAGAAAAATGGGTGGGACGATGATTCGGACCATCACCACGTCCATTGGATTGAGCAAGCGCGCAACCGTGACCGTTTGGGCCGTGCCTGCTGCTCTCATCGTCGCGACCGCGTTTCTGATGGTCTTTGGCACCGGGCTCGATCTAATGAGTCTGAGCGTCCTTTCGATCTCAATCTCGATCCCGTTCGCGACCGTTGGTGCGGTCATCGTTCGCCGCCAGCCGCGCCAACTCGTGGGCTGGCTTTTGTGGGCAATCGGCAGCTTGAACGCGCTCGAACGGTTTCTCGAAAGCTCTGGGGACGTCATGCTGTTTGGGACAACGCTGGCCGGACGTGGCACGGCTCAGGCGATCGCGGAGCGCTTCTGGGTTCCATCGGCGTTTCTTCCGGTAACCCTGCTGCCGCTGCTGTTCCCGACCGGCCGGCAACTTTCGCATCGCTGGCGTTGGGTCGGCTGGCTCGCGGTGGCATCCATGCTGATGATCGTTATCCCAACGTCAACCTACCTCTGGATTCACCGGCAAGAGTTCGTTCACAACCCCCAAATCCACATCCCGGCCGCGATTGATATGACGTTTCTCATTGGCCTCATCGGTAGTCTCGTCGCCGCCATTGCGTCCTCTCTCTCCGTGATCGTGCGTATACGACGCTCGTCGGGGATCGAACGCCAGCAGATGAAGTGGTTCTTTGCCGGCGCCGTCACGGCGTTCGCGGGCCTCCTCGGGTTGATTCTTGCGCCGTGGCCCGACGATCTCAACAGCATCGCCATCACGGCGCTTCCGGTGACGATCGGCGTCGCCATCCTGCGCTATGACCTGTACGACATCGACCACCTCATTAATCGCACACTGGTCTACTCGATCCTCACCGCCGTCCTGGCAGGCGCGGATCTCGCGCTCGTCGTTGGGATCCAGCACCTCTTCCAGCCGGTTGCCTCGGGCTCCGATCTGGTGGTGGCCGGCTCGACCCTGGCGGTGGCGGCCTGCATCCGTCCCATGCGCTCGCGCATTCAGACGATCGTCGACCGCCGGTTCTACCGGCACAAGTACGACGCGACGCACACCCTCGAAGCTTTCAGCGCCCGCCTGCGCGACGAGATCGATCTCGCGACCCTCACGGCGGCGTTGCAGGGAACGGTGGTGGAGACGATGCAGCCGGAGCATGTGTCGCTGTGGCTGCGTGGTGTGCATGGCCCGTCAAGCGGAGGTGCGTTGTGAGATCGAATCGATCAGGGTGGCGGTCATGGTTGCTGGTCGATTCGATCCTCACCGCTACCCTGGCGGGGATCATCGCGGCGACAGTCCATCGCACGCACGCCTCGGTCTGGCTGCGCGATGCGGCGGGGCGAGAGATACGCCGCTTCGCCGAAGCGGAGGGCAACCAATGAACGCGCGTCGGGCGCCGGCGTCGGTCATGGAGTCGCAGGCGGTTACGTTGCTGCGTGGGCGACAGCTCTTCCTGGCGCGCGCCGCCTTCTTGCTGGTGATCGGCGCAGCCTGGGGCCTATTCCTCCTGGCGATGGCTCCGCGCTATCGTCAGCTTAAAGACATCGCGCTCCAGAAGTCGACACAGCTCGGCCCCGAGTACGACTTCCTGAAGCCGTTCCTCGCTCAGGGGGGCTATGCGGTGATTGAGCTTTCGCTGGAGGCCTCCTTCGTCCTCTGCTTCGCGATGGTGGCCGGAGCGATCATCTGGAAGCGCTATTCCGATTGGCGCGCGCTCTTGTACGCCGCGACGCTCGCGACCTATGCGACGTCGGGGCCACCCATCTTCGACGCTCTGGCGCGACACCCGGTTTTGCAGACGATCGCCAATTTGACGCAGGCCGTCGGAGTATTCTTGTCGCTCGCGGCATTGCTCACCTTTCCGGATGGGCGCTTCGTCCCGCGTTGGACGCGCTGGCTCGCCCTCGGCTGGGCGATGTACTGCGTGGGCTGGGGACTCTTTCCTAGCTGGGGGCTGAGCCTGATCGATCCGCCCCACGCAACGTTCCCGGCATTCCTGATCTACATCATGATCGGGTTGTACGCAGGGCTGGCGGCGCAGGCGGTGCGCTACCGGCAGGCGGAGCCATGGCAGCGCGCGCAGATGAAGTTCGTCGTTCTCGCGGTCTTCGGGGCCTGTTCCGGCTATGCCGCCATCTACCAATTTGGCCGGGTCCTGCCATCATCCGGCGATTACCGGACGCTGTACGATCTCTTCGCCCTCCCGTTCTTGTGGTTCACGGCCCTCCCGATTCCGGTCGCGTTCACGATTGCGATCCTTCGCCACAAACTGTTCGATATGCAGGTGATCATCCACCGCACGCTGATCTATGCGCCACTGACTGCCGCTCTCTCCGGCGTTTACACCGGTTGCGTCCTCCTGCTGGAAGCGCCGTTCGCGCCGTTTGCCGGAGATTCGGATCTGGCAGTCGCCGGCTCAACCTTTATGGTGGCGGCGCTCTTCCGACCGATCAGGGCCCGCATCCAGCGTATCGTCGACCGCCGCTTCTACCGCCGTAAGTACGATGCGGAGCGCACGCTGGAGGCGTTTAGTGCGCGACTGCGAGATGAGATCGATCTGGATGCGCTACTCGCTGAACTCGGCGGGGTCGTTCGGGAAACAATGCAACCGGAACACATGTCATTGTGGCTGAACCAGGGGGAGGGGCGGTAGTGGGACAACAACGGGCAAGACGACTCGCCTGGGGCTTGTGGCTGCTGGGCTTCGTGCTCAACGTCGCGGGCGGCGCCTGGTATGCAGGGGCAGTCAAGGATGGCTTCTCGCCGTTCACGGTCGTCATCACGCTCGTCTATCTCTCCTTCTTGACGGTCGGCGTATTGATTATGGCGCACATTCCTCGACACCCGATCGGCTGGATCTTCTGTGTGATCGGCATCAACTTCGGGCTCAATAATCTGCTCAATTCGTATGCCGAGCGCGCTATCGACAGCCCCAACGGCTTGCCCGGTGGAGCGATCGCCGCCTGGTTCGGCTGGCTCTGGATCATCAATCTCTTCCTGCTCGGCACCTACCTGTTGCAGTTCTTTCCGACCGGCCGTCTCCCCTCGCCACGCTGGCGCCCGCTCGCCTGGCTCACCGGGGTCGGCATCTTCATCGTGTGGTTTGCGGAATACTTCGCGCCCGGCCAGCTACCGGATTTCGAGCGTGAAAACCCCTTCGGCATCGCGGCAGCCAGGGATCTGCTGGCCGTCGCGGATGTGATTGGACTCGTGCTGACAGCGCTCTGTGCGCTCCTCTCCGTCGCCTCGGTCGTCGTGCGCTTTCGCCACGCCCAGCAGATCGAGCGGCAACAGATCAAGTGGTTTGCCTTCGCCGTATCACTCCTGCTGCCCTACATGATCTTTGCTTCGCAGGTCGAATTGGCGCCGACCGACTATGGTTTCGCCCTCGTTATCGCCCTGACACCGGCGAGCGTCGGGCTCGCCATCCTGCGTTACCGCCTCTACGAGATTGACCGCATCATCAACCGAACCCTCGTCTACTCACTTCTCTCGGCGATTCTGGTGGGGGCCGACCTGCTCCTCATCGCCACCATCGAGCAACTCTTCCAGCCGATCGCCTCCGGTTCCGATCTCGTCGTGGCCGGCTCGACCCTCGCAGTTGCTGCATTTATCCAACCGCTTCGTCGACGCATCCAATCCACCGTCGACCGTCGCTTCTACCGCCACAAGTACGATGCGACCCGAACCCTGGAGGCCTTCAGCGCCCGGCTGCGGGACGAAATCGATCTGGCGACGTTGACGACGGAGCTACAAGCAACCGTAATCGAAACGATGCAGCCGGAACACGTCTCGCTGTGGCTGCGGGATGGATTGTCGAAAGGGCTGTCTGGATGAGCGCAATCATGGTGCGCATCGCCGGGGTCGCTTGCGCCTTGTCCCTCATATTGACGGCGCTCTCCGCGGTATTGCTGGTGCTAAACCGTTCACACCCGAATCCGTTCCCGTTCAGTTACTGGCTACCGAACATCGTGACCGCGTTGTTGTTCTCAACCGTTGGGACGTTGATCGCTTCTCGCCGTTCGGAAAACGTGATTGGCTGGATCTTCTGCGCCATGGGTTTCGGCGGGGCGATCGCAGCACTCGGAGGCCAGTACGCGGTCTATGCGCTCATGACGTCACCGGGAACGTTTCCGTTTGGTGCTGGTGCGGCCTGGGTGGCGTCGCTCGCGCTTAATGTCGTTTGGGATACAAACTTCACCTTGTTGCTGCCCCTATTCCCGACCGGGCGAGTCTTGTCGAGACGATGGCTCCCGATGATTTGGATCGCGGCTGGCGTCATCATCGTCTCGACCATCGCCAACGCTATTTGCCCCGGGCCGCTCACGGATCCCTTTCAATTTGCCGTCAACCCGTTTGGAATCGGGGGACCAACGGTCGTCGCTGATATCGCACAAGCGCTCGTGGCTGTTCTCGGCCCGGTGCCGCTCCTGCTCGGGCTTATCTCGGTCGTTTCTCTGGTGCTTCGGTTCCGGCGGTCGCATGGTGTGGAGCGACAACAGATCAAGTGGTTCGTCTTCTCGGTCGCGACCTTTTTCCTCGTGTATGTTCCGATAATCAGCCTGCTCCCATCGGTTGTCGACTCCGGGCTCTGGAACGATATTGTGGACGCCTCGGTCATTGTCATCTTCCTCTGCACAGGTATTCCCGCCTCGGTCGGGATCGCGATCCTGCGCTACCGGCTCTACGAAATCGACCGCCTGATCAATCGCACGCTCGTCTATACGTCGCTCACCGCCAGTCTTGCACTCGTCTACCTTGGCTTGGTTATCGGGCTCGGTGGACTGATGCGAACGACCACCGATGCGTCCTCGAACTTCGTGGTCGTCGTCTCGACGCTGGCAGTGGCGGGTCTTTTCCAGCCATTGCGCGGGCGTATTCAGACCATCGTCGACCGCCGCTTCTACCGGCATAAATACGACGCAACGCGCACGCTCGAAGCGTTCAGTGCGCGGCTCCGGGATGAGATCGATCTGGACACGCTGACCG
>JAICWZ010000482.1 GCA_025966355.1 Thermomicrobiaceae bacterium | reverse complement strand
GCCGATCGCGATACTCGCGAGCCAACTGACTTACGACTCGTCGCCATGGCGTTGGCTTGTTTTGCTCTTCGGAACGTTGCTCATCGCCATCCCATATCCATATCTCTCGGTACGGCTCAGCGCGGGAGCGTGGGCGCTGCTCGCCTATCCGAAGCTTTATGGCGCGCTCATCTTGCTCGGGTTGACGTTTTGGGATACCGTGCGCGAACCAATCCGGAGCACGATGTCGGAAGAGGTTCTCACGACCAACTCAATCGCCTGGAGCGACGCATGAGAATCGGGCTGGTCGTCCCTGGTTTCAGCGCGAACGAGCACGACTGGTGCATCCCGGCGTTGCTGGATCTGGTGCGAGTACTCGCGGCCACGCCCGGCGTCGACGTCGAGGTGTTTCCGCTGCGCTATCCGGCACGCCGTGATGACTATGTCGTTCACGGCGCGCGCGTGCATCCGCAACGTGGCGGCAACGTGCGGCGACTGCAGCGCATCGGACTCATGGTACGCGCCGATCAGGCGATTCGCCGCGCCCATCACCGCGCCCGGTTTGACCTGCTGCACGCCTACTGGGCCGATGAGCCGGGACTCGTCGCGACGCTCACCGCGACACGCCTCGGCATCCCCTCGCTCGTCTCACTGGCCGGCGGCGAACTGGCGGAACTGCCTGAGATCGGCTACGGCGGACAGCTCCATCGATCGAATCGCCTCATGACCGCTCGTTCGTTACACGGCGCGACGCACGTTACCACCGGATCGCCTTACCTGAACAAGCTGGCTGTCGCGCGGGTTGGGTCTGAGCGATTGTCGCTCCTGCCGTTCGGGGTCGATACCGCGCTCTTCACGCCGGTACGACCAACCGACGAACGGTCGCCGTTCTCGCCCGCACCGGCAGATGCCGTGCATATCCTCCACGTCGCCTCGCTCGTGCCGGTCAAGGATCAACAAACCCTGATCGGTGCGATGGCTCAGGTCGTTGAGACCGCGCCGCAGGCGCAACTGCATTTCATCGGCGAGGGCCCGCTTTATGATCCGCTGATGGCTCAAACCAAACGGTTGTCGCTCGAAGATCACGTCCATTTTCATGGCTCAATCGCGCACCATGAACTGCCGCGCTACTACCGCGCCGCCGAATTCTGTCTGCTCTCGTCCCGCTATGAGGCGCAGGGCATGGTCATCCTCGAAGCCGCCGCATGTGGCAAGGCGACGATTGGTACGCCCGTTGGACTGCTCCCCGATATCTCTCCAGCCGGCGTCGTTTCGCCCGGCGACGAAGACGCACTGGCGTGCGTGATCCTTGGGTTGGTGATGAACGAGTCCCGACGCCGAACGCTCGGAGAAGCGGCTCGCTGCCTTGTGGAACACGAATTCGCTCTGCGGACGACCGTCGGGCGGCAACTCGAGCTTTACCGCTCGCTGATCGCTTCTCGGAACTGAGGCTCCGGAGAAAACAGCCGGCGCCGCCAGCCGAGCGCTATTACGGTCAGCGCCAGTCCGGCCAAACTGGCAGCGAGCTTCGCAAACACCAGCCCATAGGCACCGAACATCGGCACCAGGAGCAATGCCGTCACGAGCAATGCAATGAGTCGAGCAGCGTCGGCGGCCGCGATCAGCTTCGGTCGCTCGACCGTGAACGCGAGTAGCAGCACCGGCGCCGCGAAGAGATCCACGACAGCAACACCGAGCAGCGCCAGGAACAGCGACACCGACGCCGTATAGTTCGCGCCGAAGATGAACGGAATGGCCGGCCGTGCCAGCGGCATCGCCAGCAGCAACAGCAGCGCGATCAACGTGCTGCGCAGCAACCCGCGCCGCAGATATGATCGCACCGCTGTTTTCGAGCGGAGCGACGAAGCGAACGGCAGCAGGGCCGCGTGCAGGCTCTGATTCAGAACGCTCGCCTTGGACGACAGGCTGACCGCTAACGCGTAGGTGCCGACGGCAACCGGGGTGAGCCAGTGTGCCGCCAGCAACAGGTCGAGCTGCGCCGCCGCCATTGCCAGGCTGTTTCCGATCCAGAGCCAGACGCCGAAACCGAAGAGCGCTCGCCCTTCAGTTCGCAGAACATGCTGCCCCGGATATGAAAACGACACGCTCCCCAACAGGAAACGTCGCCCCACCTCGAAACAGGCGAGCGACGTCCCGATGCCGAGCACGACCAACGCCGTGGTGAGCGTCAATATCCCCGCGAGCCGTAACACGATCGCGGCGATGGCTGTCAAGACGGCGTTGGTGATCAACACCAGCGACAGTCGTCCGAAGCGCCCGGTCGCTTGCAGAATGCCGTTGGTGGCACCGCAGAGACCGGTGGCGACGACGCCGATCAACGCCAGCGCGACCAGGCCAGCCCGCGGAAGCTGAACGTCGAACGCGGATATCAG
>JAICWZ010000404.1 GCA_025966355.1 Thermomicrobiaceae bacterium | reverse complement strand
TCAGGTCCTGCACATCCTTGCTACCCGGGTTCGAGGTCTTGACCAGGATGAAGGCGGCACGGTCCTCGTATTTCAAGAACGGTTCAATGCCGTCCAGCCCCATGTATGGGTGAACCGTGACGGCGTCGACATCCAATTCTTCGAAGTAACCGCGCGCATAGGCCTCGGAAGTCGTGTTGATATCGCCGACCTTGGCATCGAGAAGGACCGGCACGCGATGGTCGATGATCGTACAGGTGTCGGCCAGCGCCTCCAGACCGGCGGCACCATAGGCCATATAGAAACCGAGGTTCGGCTTGTAGCAGCACGCGAGATCGATTGTCGCCTCGATGATCTGACGGTTGAATTCGACGATGGCTGAGGGATCGCTGCCGAGGTGTTGGGGAAAGCGGCGAATATCGGGGTCGAGTCCGACACAGAGCAGGGAATTATTTCGCGTGGTTGCGGCCATCAGCCGATTCGCGAAGCGCACGCTGTTTCCCCCTTCGCATATGTGTAAGAATAGCAGCGTTCAGTGTGTTCGGACGGGCCATTAACGCCGTCCGTAAGCGTAACACACAGCCCTTTTAGGGGTGGACAAAATCACGTGCCGGCCCGAAACTTAAGAGATCGAGTGACCGGTGCGAAGATGTACGGAAAGGGCCGGGATGTCGACGCTCACACCTCCGTCATTTCAAGACGTTCTGCGTGCACGGACGGTTGTGCAGCGCTATTTACCGCCAACACCGCTCATTTCGCGCCCGGCGATTGATGAGCGACTCGGTTTCACTGCGTACTTCAAATGCGAAAATATGCAGCCGATCGGCGCCTTCAAGATTCGTGGTGGCCTCTACCTGATGAGTCGCCTGTCGGACGATGAACGTGCGCGTGGCGTCGTCACGGCTTCAACCGGCAATCACGGGCAGTCGATCGCCTACGCGGCGCGCGAGTTCGGCGCAAAGGCCGTGATCTACGCTCCAGAAGGCGCCAACCCCGGCAAAGTCGCCGCGATGAAGCGGCTCGGCGCCGAGGTGGTGCTTGAGGGTCGCGATTTCGATGAGTCGCGCCTGGCCGCTGAAGAACATGCCATCAGCGAAAACATGCGCTTCATTCACTCAGCCAACGAGCCGGACCTGATCTCGGGGGTCGGGACCTATGCGCTCGAACTGATCGAAGCGATGCCGGATCTGGATACGGTGATCGTGCCGATCGGCGCCGGCAGCGGCGTCTGCGGCACACTCACGGTCGTCAAGGCGGTCAATCCGGCGATCCGGGTCATCGGGGTGCAGACGACGCATCTCGACGTCGTCTACCGCTCGTGGAAAGAGAAGCGTCTGGTGACGCTCGATAGCGGCTCGACCTTCGCCGACGGTCTCGCCACCCGCGTCGCCTTCGAACTACCGATGCGCATCATCAATGAGCAGATCGATGACATCGTGCTGGTCAGCGACGACGACCTGTGCGAGGCGATCGTCCTGCTGCTGGAAGACGCGCATCTCGTCGCCGAGGGCGCCGGAGCGGCGACGACTGCCGCCGCGATGAAGCTGCGTGCGCAACTAACCAGGCAAAAGGTCGCCTTGATCGTGAGCGGCGGGAACATTACCCTTGATACGTTGCGCTGGGCGATCGCAAACGGGACACACGACTGAGGCCTACGGGACGGGGAGCAACCGGCACACACGCCGGCGGGGAGCAAGTGCATGGTTGATGAGGTTGGTCGTTGGTTACGAAGACGTCAGGGGATTGAGCGCAATCCGATCTACCGGCTCTCGATCGATGTCGCCGAAGGACGAATGACGCCGGAGGCTGCCTATCAGGCGGTCGAGCGAAGTTCGTTGCTCAATCGACTGGCCGACGGTGACATGTGGCAGCTCGATCGCGAAGCGGAGCTGCTCGCCATCGACGATCCCGATCGCGCCCTCCTGCTCATTCGTCTCACCATCCTGGCAGCCCGCTATAAAGGCTTTGACCGCTTGCTCGTCGACTGCAACCTGCGCGCGGCCGATCTTGTCGCGTCGATGGGGAACCTGCGCGATCAGGAACTCCACCTGCGTGAGGCGCTCCATGCCGCCGAGCGGATCGCCAATATTCCCGGCAAGCGCCGTGCGCTCTCTCGCCTCGCCCGCCTCAATTTCGATCGTGGCGAAACCGATCGCGCGCGCGAACTGCTCAATCGTCAGCTCGAATCGGGCCGTGAAGATTCGGACACGCTGGAAGATGTCGAGACGGCGATTCTGCTCGGCGATCTGGCCCGAACCGAGGACGATCCGATCGGCGCCCAGGAGTTCTACCAGCGTGCCGCACGCAGCGCGAAGCGGGTCGGCCATTTTGCCGGGGTCGTCGATGCGCTGCTGAGGCAGGTCGTCATCCTTCGCGAGCTTGGCGAGCTTGACGACGCGATTCTCGTGCTGCAGCAGGCGCAGGAAGCGGCCGACCGCACCGTCGATCTCCGTTCACAGGCCGAAATTGCCATTCAGACGGGCGCGATCCTCTCGGAGCAGCATCTCTACCAACAGGCGCGCACGCAGCTCATGACGGCGCTGGAACGCTCGCGTGCGATGCCCGATATCGCCATCGAGAGCCGGTGCTTGACTGGCCTGGCTCGAGTCGAGCAGCGTTCCGGTCGCTCATATGACGCCGCCGGCCACTTTGAAGAGCTGGCCGAACTCGAACTGCGACTCGGCAACCGCTCCGCTGCGGTGCAGGCGCGCATCGAATCAGCCGGTATCTTCCTCTCGCATCGCGATCCAAACCGCGCCCTCTCGACTTTGCAGCAGGCGCAGCCGCTGGCCGACAGCCTCGAAGACCCGGCGGTGC
>JAICWZ010000438.1 GCA_025966355.1 Thermomicrobiaceae bacterium | reverse complement strand
ATGCGCGCGCCATTGGCGCCGTCCGAGCCGGTGCCGGTCAGGATGACGGCGATGAGCGCATCGCCGAATGACTTGGCCGCGCTCGCCAGGAGCAGATCGATCGATGGTTTGGGGCGCGCCAGGCCACTGACCAACTCGATCTCGTGATCGTTGATCGACACGTGCCGATTGGCCGGGACGACATAAATCGTACCGTTACGCAGCGGCTCGCGCTCCGCGACCATTCGCACCGGCAACGCGCTCCGCGATTGCAGGATCTCGTCGAGCCGGCTTGGCATTGACGGATCGAGATGCTGAGCAAGGACGATCGGGGCCGGGAAATCATCGGGAAGGGACGCAACCAACACCGACAACGCATCGATCCCGCCCGCGGACGATCCGACGACCACCAGATGTGAGACTGGGCTGGATCGATCCATGGGGCGTTCCTTCCATCCATGTGCCATCTGTAGCCAACCGCTACGGTGGCGATCAGCCTGTCGGACCTGCCCGGCCTTCCGGCCCAGCGGCGGGAGAGTACCGCAGCACGCCGCGTATGACGCAGTTCATTCTGAGCCATTCTCCCATACGCCGGCTGGCAACGCGACGGCGCCCGGTCACATTGTGTGTGCACTGCTCAGCGACGGATAACGCCATTTGGAACAAACAGACCGTTTGCCGGCCTGTCGCCTGAGAAATCGACCACGCGCACATCCAATAGAGTGTCTCATGCACATCCGGTGCCTCGGTCGCGGCCCACAAAGAACAACCGTGACAAGCTGTCTTGTCACGGTTCGGTCGGGAGCCGGAATCTGCTCAGCCGGTGTCAGATGCTCGCCCCAGGTGCATCGAGTTCCATGAGGCCAATGCGGAGCAGCCGGATACTGGCAACGGCAATGAACGCGGCCCAGATGAGAAAGCCGAGCAAACCGAGCGCGAGCAATGGCGAGCCGTGAACTTCAGCGACGGCGGGCGCGGCGGCGATCGCGAGCAGCAGCGCCCCCACGATCGTGACGATCCCGAGTGAGCGTGGAATCAGCCCGCCGAGCGCGGCCGCTCGCGACAGGCCGAGCAACGCCGCGCCGATGGCGAGGAGGTTGATGGTGAAGATGGCGTTATGCAACGACCAGAGCACAACGGTGAGATTCGCGTCGTGCGCCAGCGTGCCGCGTGCGGCGACCAGGACCACCTCCGTGATCGTTACCAGCCCGAAGAAGCCGGCGATCACACCGACCGATGAGCGTCCCAAGCGGCCCCAGAGCCGCGCCGCGCGGTTCGCGCGTTCGGCACGGCCGACCAGTCCGGCCGCGAAGAGGAAGAGCGCCGCGTAGCCGCAGACGAACGTCACGACGAAGAGATCGACGACCCAGGCGCGATCGTTCGCGAATTGCAGAATCTGGGCGGCGCTGGCATCGTTCGCCGGCAGCGTCGCCACGCTGATCACGTTTTGAATGATGATGGTGACAAGGAAGATAAAGCCGCCGATCCCGGCGATCGCCTCGGCGGACATCGGTTTGCGCTCGACCATTGCCCGGGTCGAGGCGTGCGCGGTGCTGGCCATTGTACCCTCCTCATGATAGAATACTACCGGCTGTTTATATGTTTACTCTACTCACTATAAAAGGTATCTAATCCAATGTCAAGCGGAAAATCACGGCGGGCGGTGCAGGCCGCCGAAACCCAGCAGTTGATCCTGAACGCGGCGTTGAAACTCTTCATCAGCAAGGGCTACGGAGTAACCTCGATCGCCGACATCGCTTCCGACGCGGGTGTCGCGGTGCCGACGGTCTATACCAGTGTTGGGCCGAAGCCGGTGCTGCTGCGTCGCTTGCTCGATTGGGTCGATGAGCAGGCCGATATACCGGCGCTGGCGACTGAAATTATGGCGAGCCGCGATCCGTCCCAGGTGCTCGGCTTGCAGGTCACGATCGCGCGCCAGCTGTCGGAGCGCTGCGGCGATATTCTGGCGGCGCTCGCCTCGGCCGCGCAGGTGGATGAGGATCTGGCGCGCATATATGCCGAGGGCCAGTCGCGCCACATCGAAGGGTCGCGCAAGACGGCCAAGCATCTGCGAGAGCTTAAGGGGCTGCGCGACGATGTGACGCCTGAGCGCGCTGCCGCACTGATTGGCACGCTCACGCTGCCGGTCGTCTGGGCAACGCTCACCCGCGACTACGGCTGGACCTTCGGCGACGCCGAGGCCTGGATGTTCGCGACGCTGCGAGAGCAGCTGCTGGCTGAGTGACGGCGCCGGCGGTACCGCGAGGAGGACGGGCGCCGCCTGAACGGCGCGCTGGGCGTCATCAATGACGCCCCTACGTAGGGGTTTGATTGATCAAACCCGGCCGATGTGCGCAGGCACGAGGCGTGTTCGTCTGTGCGGCGGTTTCGGGCATAGCGTCACCCTCCCTCCATCGGGTATACCTGAACGGCCGCTGGAGCGGGCGATTGAACAGGTATTCCGGAAACTGGGGGTAGCGCTTGGCGCAGGGGGCCAGCGATCGCGGCGAACCATTTGGCTGGTGGGGTCACCGCCCAAGTCCGGTGCAGCCGTTCACGATCATCGATCTGTTACGTAACGGCAACCTCGATGCGCGCATT
>JAICWZ010000387.1 GCA_025966355.1 Thermomicrobiaceae bacterium | reverse complement strand
GTGCAATCGATTCGACGGCTCGGGCTGACCGCGACGCTGGTGCGGGAAGATGGCCGCGAGCGCGAGGTCTTTTCGCTGGTCGGGCCCACCGTGTTCTCGACACCCTGGCGCGAACTGGAACGGCGCGGCTGGATCGCGCCGGTCGACTGCATCGAGGTGCGTATCGAACGACGCGGCCGGCAAGAGCTGACGCCGGACCGTGCGCTGGCAGCCAAGCTGAAGGTGCTCAAGCGCATTTTGCATCAACATCCACACGAACAGACGTTGATCGTCGCGCACCATCTCAAGGAAGTGGCTGCCGCAGGAAGGCTCACCGGTGCCGAAACCATTACCGGTGAGTCGTCGCTGGAAGAACGACAGACGCTGTACCGGAATTTCAGGGAGGGCGAGCTTGACTGTCTGGTGCTCTCACGCGTCGCGAACGTCGGCGTCGATCTGCCCGATGCCTCGGTCATGATTCAGATATCGGGCGCGTTCGGATCACGGCAGGAGGAGGCGCAGCGGGTCGGGCGTGTCTTACGACCGAAGCCGGGCCAGGCTCGGGCGACCTTCTACACCCTGGTCACGGCCGGATCGCGCGAGGTGGAATTCGCGGCGCGCCGCCAGCGGTTTCTGATCGATCAGGGGTACCGCTATCGTGTCGTCGCGTCGGAGTCGCTCTGACGTTTCGGACCATGAATCGCTCCGGCGGCATCGCGATGATCAGGAAAACCCGTGGGCACCGAGCCGAGACCCTCGCCGCGCTGCTGAAGGCGGGTTGATGGCGTTCCCCAAACGCGTTGCAAAACGGCCCACTGCGTTGGATCGGTGGTTATCATCCGTTCCAGCGCTTGCGCGACGAGTTGCACGTTCTGTTGCAAATCGGCCTCGCGATCGTGCGAGCGCACCAGTTGCAACGGCGGTTCGATGATGCCGATAGAATGGCGTGTGGAGGTGCGAACCGTGTAGGCGGGGATAAGCGCGGCGCCGGTGCGCATCGCCAGCAGCGCTGGTCCGGCGGGTAATTTGGCCGGTTCGCCGAAGAAGTCGACGGTAACGCCCTGAACCGAAATATCGCGATCGCCCGCCACCAGCAGCACACCGTTACCGCGTAACAGACGCAAGATCGGCGGTATCGCCTCGCGACCGGGCGGCAACACGTCGATGCCGGATGCGCTACGCAGACGCGTCATGAAGTTGAACAGCCCCGGTGGCTGTACGCGTTCCGCGATGATGGCGGCACGGATCCCGATCGTTGCCGGATACTGGCCGACGACGCTGTAATTGCCGAGGTGCGCCGTGAGAACGATCGCGCCCTTGCCACACTCCAGAGCCGCATCAAGGTTTTCGCGTCCCTTTACCTCCATCAACTCCGCGAAGCGATCACGATCCACGGTGCGGAAACGAAGAAGATCGTAATAATTCGCGAAGACGGTCTCGAAGACCTTCAATGCGGCGATTCGATAGCCGAGCCAACTCATCCGAGGATCGACATGGCGCAGGTTGTCGATGACCTGTCGCCGATTCCAGCCGTTCACCAGAAAGAATATCACCGCGGCGACGCGACAGATCAGGTAGCCGATCGGCGCGGGCGTGATCGGCGTCAAAACCGAGCCGACGCGAAGCGCTCTCAGTGTCCACATGCGGTCATTCCATTTCCCATTGCGCGAAACTCGGGCAACGCCGCTTCAACCGGTCGCGACCAGAGCGGGCGGGCGCACCACCACTGGAGCGGAAACTCGCGAATCACCGCTTCTGCCAGGCGAGCCGCGTGCTGCCAGTCGGGAGCGCCGTCTCCGGAATCGAGCGCCGTGACCCGCAACAGGATCGACGAATAACCCGGCCTGAGCACCGCCGTGGCGAACAGCCGGCGTGCAGCGGAACCGGTCGGCAACGCGGGGGCGTTTAATGCGGCAGGCGCACCAAAGAATGACAGTGAACGTTCGTCGCGCACTTGTTCGGCGTCTAGGATCTCATTAGTTACCTCGGCGCCTGTTGGCCAAAAGCCGGCGATGCCGAGCAGTCGCGGCAGAAGTTCGATGGCGCCGACGTTAGCCGAGATGATTTGAACGCTAGCCGGCACCAGGGGGTCGAGGCCGCCGGTTTGATCGACGACGACCATACGGTTCCCCAACTCCGCATCGGAAAGCCCGGCGAACTGGCGAATCGCTTTCGTGCACCGCCGCTGCTCTGCTTCCCGCGCCCGGACGTACCGCTGCACGGTGTCGGAATCGGATCGCTCATGGAGTACGTAGGAGAGGTTGAGCGCGATATGCACGCGTTGCTGGCTATCCATGTATAACCCTCTTCGCCCCAGCCCGCTCGATCGACACTGATGGCGATTTTCAGAGCGGCCGGCAGCTCAGAAACTTGTGGGAGCATACGTTCGCGACGTCTGTTCGATTCTGGTCGATAACAGCCCAACCCCGATGGGAGTGAAAACGGCGGCTGGGAAGATCCAGCCGCCGTTCGATCAACGAGATTGGCGCCGCGCTTTAGTCGTCGCTGGGCACCGGAGCGGCTGAGCGCTGTGAAGCGGTTTCGCGGATGAACGTTTCGACCATCTCGCGCGCTTCATCGTCATGATACTGGATCGGAGGCGACTTCATGAAGTAGGCCGACGGGGCGAGGAGCGCGCCGCCGATGTTGTTGTCGATCGCCAGCTTGGCGCAGCGTAACGCATCGATTACGACACCCGCTGAATTTGGTGAATCCCAGACCTCGAGCTTCAATTCGACGTTGAGCGGCACGTCGCCAAAGGTCGTTCCTTCAACACGGATATTCGCCCATTTGCGGTCCTTGAGCCACGGCACGTAGTCGCTTGGACCGACGTGGATATTGTCGGGATCCATCGGATAGTCCATCTGGCTGAGGACCGAATTGGTCTTCGAGATCTTCTTCGATTCGAGGCGCTCGCGCTCGAGCATGTTCAGGAAATCGGTATTGCCGCC
>JAICWZ010000527.1 GCA_025966355.1 Thermomicrobiaceae bacterium | reverse complement strand
TCAACGTAGTCGACTCGAACCAGCGCGACGACGGTTGAGCGCTGATGATTCGGGAGCGGGATCGCATCGACGATCGCGGCTCCCTTGAGCTTGCGCGCTTTGCTGCGGAACCAGCGCCGCTCGCGTAGATAGCCCGGCAGACGCTTCTCGAGTTGCACCCGGCTTGAGCCGGTCAGCAGCCGTGCCAGGTCGTCGCTGCTGGTACGAATCGCCGGTTCAACCGGGATCTCGCGCACCGGGAGTTCAACACGCGGTCGATCGAGCGCGAACCAATAAAATGAGTGCGGGCCGAGCGTCACGAAATACGGGAGTTCGCCGATGGCCGGGAACTCGGTTTGCCCGAAGATCTCGACCGGAACCATCCCCTGGCAATGCGAAAGGTCGAGTTCTGCCGCCTGAACGAAGCGCGAGAGATTGGCGACGACAAGTATCCGCTCGTCTTCGAACTCACGGATGAACGCCAGGATCTTCCGATTCTCAGGCGTCAGGAAGGTCAGTGTGCCGCGACCGAACGCCTGGTAGCGTTTGCGCAGCGCGATCAGCCGCTTCATCCACCAGAGGAGCGAGTACGGATTGTTTTGCTGCGCATCCACGTTCACCGTCTCGTAGTGGTATTCCGACTCGGCCACCACCGGCAGGTAGAGGCGCTGCCGGTTGGCGGTGGAGAACCCTGCGTTGCGATCGGCGCTCCACTGCATCGGCGTACGTACGCTGTCTCGGTCCCCGAGATAGATATTGTCGCCCATGCCGATCTCGTCGCCGTAGTAGATGACCGGCGTGCCGGGGAGCGAGAAGAGGAGGCCGTTCATCAGCTCGATACGGCGCCGGTTGTTGCCGAGAAGCGGAGCCAGGCGACGGCGAATCCCGAGATTGATGCGCATCTGCGGATCGTGGGCATAGACGCGATACATGTAGTCGCGCTCTTCGTCCGTCACCATTTCGAGCGTCAATTCGTCATGGTTGCGCAGGAAGAGCGACCACTGGCAGGTCGGCGGAATCGCCGGAGTCTGCTCCAGAATGTCAATGATCGGGTAGCGATCTTCCATGCGAATTGACATAAACATGCGCGGCATCAGCGGAAAGTGGAACGACATGTGGCATTCGTCGCCATCCCCGAAGTAGGCGACGGCATCTTCTGGCCACTGGTTGGCCTCGGCGAGCAGCATCCGGCCCTCGTAATGCTCGTCGACATGGCGGCGCAACGACTTCAGGAACTCATGCGTCTCGGGTAGATTTTCGCCATTGGTCCCCTCACGTTCGTAGAGGTAGGGGATGGCATCGAGTCGCAGCCCGTCGACCCCGGCGCGGAGCCAAAAATCCATGGCGGAAAAGATGGCGCGGCGCACCTGAGGATTGTCGAAGTTTAGGTCGGGCTGGTGGCTATAAAAGCGATGCCAGTAGTACGCCTCGGCCACCGGATCCCAGGTCCAGTTCGATGTCTCGAAGTCCTTGAAGATAATACGCGCGTCGGTATAGCGGTCCGGTGTGTCCGACCACACATAAAAGTTTCGGTGGGAACTGCCCTTCGGCGAACGCCGCGCTCGCTGAAACCAGGGATGCAAATCGGACGTGTGGTTGCAGACAAGCTCGGTGATGACGTGGAGCCCGCGGCGGTGAGCCTCACGTATGAAGCGACGCACGTCGGCGATCGTCCCGTAGTCCGGGTGAACGCTGGTGTAATCGGCGATGTCGTAGCCATCGTCGCGCAGCGGCGAAGGATAGAACGGGAGAAGCCAGATAGCATTGACCCCAAGATCGCGGATGTAATCGAGTTTTCGCGTCAGACCGGGGAAGTCGCCAATCCCGTCGGCGTTGCTATCGAAAAAGGCTCGCGGATGGAGTTGATAGATGACGGAGTCTTTATACCAGAGGGCGTCAGTCTCAAACGTGGTCTGGTCCACGTCGACCGGTCGTGTTCTGCTCAATGGGCGCCTTTCCTCGAACTCAGAAATAGCCGACTACATAAAGTAGTCAAAGTCGTGTTCAGTCCGGAGATGACGGCGGATCTTGAAGATGTGCGCCGGCATCGAGTCCGGGCTGAGCTGAACGAAGTTGTGACGACCAGACCAGAGAAAGCGATCG
>JAICWZ010000312.1 GCA_025966355.1 Thermomicrobiaceae bacterium | reverse complement strand
GCCACGGTAAATACGGCCTCACCAGCCTCTGCAACCTCGACCAACTCCCACCGACCGGCGCGGTCATCATCGCCGCGCCCCTCAAGATCGTCGACGGCAGCGGCAGCCCGGTGCGCGTGCTGGCGATCGTGGAGGGATAGAACGAGTAACTCGCGCAGAGACGCAGAGTTTTTCTTTTAAGAATCTCTGCGTCTCTGCGCGAGTCACTTATCTCAAATCAATCAATCCGAACCCACGCACCGACGAGGTCCGGAGTCTTGACCACTCCACCACTGGCGAGCGTTTCGGCTCGCAGCCGATCGGCAAAGGTGTCGATGTCCACCTCTTCGGCAGTCGCGAGGCCGAATTTCAGCACCAACGGTAAGACCGAGCGCAGCGTTTCGGCGGCGTACTCGTAACCGGCCCAATCCGGGCCTCCGCCGACACCGGCGGCAAGCTCCATCTGAGGGGTCGGTAAACCTGCGTTCCGGAAATGCTGAAACAGGCTATAGCCCGCATAGGGATCGATTCCGGCGCGCCGGAACGCCTCGGTGAACCAGGCCCACATCTGCGTCCAGAGCGGCGTGGACGGATGCTCGACGAGCGATTCGATGGCAAAGTTGAGTTCCTGAAAGGCCATGAAACCGCCGGGGCGAAGACACCCGGATAGCTCGCGGAGCGTTGCCGCTGGGTCGGGCTGATAGATCAGCACCAGACGCCCGATCACCGCATCGAAGCCGCCCTGTCTGGAATGTTCCACACAATCGCCCTCAGCGAATGTGACCCACGAGAAGCCCGCCTCCTGTGTGCGAGCACGCGCCACCGCCAACACCGCCGGGTTGACGTCGGTTCCAAAGACCGATCCATGCGGCCCCACCAATTCGCCCGCCAGCAGCGCCACATCCCCGGCCCCACTGCCGACATCGAGCACGCGCATCCCTGGCTTCAAACCGGCCGTCTTCAGGAATCGCCGGGTAAAGAGCCGCTGGAATTCACCCTGACGTATCAAGCGGCGGGTTTCGGCTTCAGTGCGTCCCATAGCGTAGGCATCATCGGATCGGGACATCGTTTCGGACGTCATCGGCTTGCTCCTTTTGGATTTGTACAACCCCACGAGCCGAGTTTTACGCGCGTGCGATTCGAAGTGAACTGAGCCGCGAATATACCATCATCTCGGGGGTTCCGAAACACGCAGTACTGTAATGCGAGTGACAGCCTTCGGCACTGCGGTCTCGTCAATTCAACGAACCACGATTTGCGATTGCAATCGTCCTGTTCATGCGATAGACTTACGGACTTGCGTTCGTTTTCTGCACGAATGGAAATGGTATGAAACAATCGGATCCCAATAATCGAGGTCACGTCTTGAGCTTCACGTTCGTGGACGATCGCCGCACCGAGCGCTAAGCGCCACGTAGCACCTATCGACTGCTTCCGGCGCGCCTGACCCACGGTGCGCATCCCACCCTCGATCACATTCGTCGATTGCACTCGCTCCCTTCGTGAACTCAGGACTGTCAATTGCCGCAGAAATCGCGCACGGATGTCCCGTGCCGAGCGGATGATCTTTCGTGTTCGCTGAAAGGACGCGACGATGAACCGGATACACCGTCCCAATCATGTGCGACGACATTCCGCAGGACATCATTGGAGAACAGGAAAAGCAGTCGGAAGGCACGACATTGATTATCTTTGGCAAACATGACGACAAAACCTTAGCGCAGTTGGAGGCGGTAGCCCAGCAGGCGAAGCACGTCGCCCTGATGTCGGACGGCCACCTCGGCTATATTATGCCGATCGGCGGGGTTGCCGCATACGACAACCTGGTGAGCGTGGTCGGTGTCGGCTTCGACATCGGCTGTGGCAACTGCGCCATTCAGACAAACCTGATGCTGGCCGATTTCACCGATCGCCACGGTCGCACGAAGCAGCTCAACGAACTCGCACGTGAGATCTCGACGACGCTCAGCTTTGGGGTTGGGCGTTCCAACAAGCTGCGCGACGCGCCGGTCGATCACGGCCTCTTCGAATCGACCGACTGGGATGCGATCCCGGATGAGGCGCGTGAGTTCCTGCGCGAGCGGGCGCGCATTCAGCTCGGCACCGTCGGTGGCGGCAACCACTACGTCGATGTCTTTGTCGACGAGGAGTCGACGATCTGGGTTGGCGTCCACTTCGGCTCACGCGGTTTCGGTCACAACGTCGCCTCCGGTTTCCTGGCGCTCGGCCAGGGAAGCGTCTGGGGCGAGCGGGTGCCGGAGCGGGAGACGCTCTTCGCGCTCGACAGCGAGCTGGGAGAGCGCTACTGGGCGGCCATGCAGCTTGCCGGGCAGTACGCCTATGTCGGACGTGAATACGTCGCCCGCAAGGTTGTGCAACTGATGGGCGCGCAGCCGGTCGAAACGGTGCACAACCACCACAACTTCGCCTGGAAGGAAACCCATTTCGGCGAAGAGCTGATCGTGGTGCGCAAAGGCGCCACGCCGGCCTACCCGGGCCAGCGCGGCTTTGTCGGAGGCTCAATGGGCGACGACGCCTATATCATCCAGGGCGCCCAGCGCGATGGCGACTCCTCGGATGCGGTTCAGACGCTACAGGAGCAGGCGCTCTTCTCGACGGTGCATGGCGCCGGACGCGTGATGAGCCGCTCGAAGGCGAAAGGATCGAAGGCGCGCTACAACAAAGCGACCGGCGAGCGCAGGCAGGCACGTGACGGCGCGATCACACACGAGATGCTGGAATCCTGGGTGAAGGCGAAGGGCGTCATTGTCATCGGCGGCGACGTCGATGAGGCGCCACAGGCCTACCGGCGCCTGGATACGGTCATCGCGGCGCAGCAAGAGACGATCGACGTGCTCCATACTCTCCGCCCGCTGATCGTCGTCATGGCCGGAGCCAACGTCGTCGATCCCTACAAGGATTAGTGTGGGGTTTGCCCGCAAATAGAACGATATCTCTCGCGGAGGACGCAGAGAGCGCGGAGGTTTTTTCTTAAGTACTCTGCGCCCTCCGCGCCTCTGCGAGAGAGTCACTCCTTCGCGTACGCCGCCACGATCGCCTGCGCTTGCTGGCGGATGGCGGCGATCAGCTCGTCCGGTGCTTCGACGATCGCTTCGATGCCGACCGGGAGGAGTTGGGCGGCGAACCAGGCGATTTCGGAAGCCGGGATGCTCCCTTCGATCACGCCGCCGGAGCTGGTTTCACGAATTTCGTCGAAGAGCGCACGCAGGTTGAAGTTTTTCAGACCACGGCGCGTCACGCGAATGCGGAGCGGCAAGCCGCTGCCGTCGTCGTGCTCGATAATGTCGAACCAGTTTTCGAGGGGGATGTGTTCCGGTCGTTCAAACCCTTCGACGCGCTCGATTGACAGGATGCGATCGACGCGCAGCGAGAGGTTGCGTGCGCGTTTGTCGTCGTGGCAGGCGCAATACCAGTAGCCGTCCGAGGCGAAGAGGCCGAAGGGGAAGATGACGCGT
>JAICWZ010000458.1 GCA_025966355.1 Thermomicrobiaceae bacterium | reverse complement strand
GTTCGGGCTCGATATCGACACCCCGTCAACCGTCGATACGCCGCGCCGGTTCGTCCAGGCGATGTTTGAAATCACCTCCGGCTACGATGGTGACCCGAAACTCATGAAAATCTTCGACACCGAATGTCGTGGCGGTTCGGATTGCCGGCGCAGTCAGCTCATTGAAGGACCGATCCAGTTCTACAGTCTCTGCGAGCATCATGCGCTGCCGATCATCGGCAATGCGTATGTCGCCTACATCCCGCACGAGCGAATATTTGGTCTCTCCAAGCTAACGCGCCTCGTACGTGTCTACGCGCGTCGCTTCTCGGTGCAAGAGCGCCTGGGACAGCAAATCGCTGACGCGATGGATCGCCTCCTCGAACCGCATGGCGTGGCCGTTTACCTCGAAGCGCAGCATCTCTGCACCCATATGCGCGGTGTCCATAATCAAACATCCGTGACGCGCACCACCAACTGGCGCGGCACCTTCGACGACGACGCCAGCCTGCGCGACGAGTTCTTCCGGCTGTGTGGACGGAGGACCTAGCGCGTAGCGGATCTCCGTTCATCCTCATCCATCCTTGACACGGTTTTCGGCCGGGTGCTTTAATCGCCGGGTCGCATCCTCCGTCCGCAAGAGCATCCCACTGCGTCACTGAGACCGGTGCTGTCATGCGTCGAGTTCGGCGTGGCAGCGGCGTGAGCAGGTTCGGCCATCGTTTTGACGATTTTGGGCACACAAGGTGTCCACATTTTGTATGCGTAGCCGCTGAATGCTGGTTGCGTGCGGCGCTTCGCGAAAGGAGCCCTCGATCACAACGAACGATTGGAGCCAGATCGAACGGGTTGTTGCCGAGGTCAGCCAGTCAGGGACGATCGGCGTCTCGCTGATTGGACCGGAGGGCGGCGTGTGGTCGCATTGGGGCGAACGCAAGTTCAAGGCGGCGAGTACCGCCAAGATCGGTGTCATGGTTGAGATCTACCGGCAGATCGACGCCGGTCAACGCGCGCTAGCGGACCTCTACCAGCTGGAAGATTCCGACCGGGGAGAGGGAAGCGGCGTTCTTCGCCATTTACGGACAGGCATCGAACTGAGTCTCGCCGATCTGCTCTATCTCATGATGTCGATCAGCGATAACGTGGCGACGAATATCCTGATCCGCATGGCCGGCATGGATGCGATCAACCGCACGATGGCCGACCTTGGGATGTCGAATTCGAATCTGAGCCGGTTCATGGTGGGTCGACCGGCGCGCGCGGATGAGACCGAGAATCTTGCAACCCCCAATGACTACGCGGGTGCGATGGCGAAAATCCTGAGCCACGAAGCGGCATCGGCGGATTCGTGCGTCGCGATGGTGGAACTCCTGTCCAAGCAACAGAATCACCGGCGCCTGTCGCGCTACTTGCCGCGATCTGAAAGCATCCGCTGGGGCAGCAAGACCGGCACGTCCGCCGGAACCGTGAATGATGTTGGGTATATCACGGGGCCGAACGGACGGCTCGTCATCGCGGTCTACACCGAAAACTACGTGGACGTCCACACCGCGGAGCAGGTCATTGGGCAAGTTGCCCGTGCGGCGATGCTCGACAGCGGAGTTGCTGGACCGTCGTTCACGAGTTAGGCCGGCCGGCGGGTCGGCCGATTTTGTTGGGATACACGCAAGTGGGGAGATATGTGATGTGGTCGAACTCGATTGATAAATGGATGGGCGCTGCGCGGCTGAACCGTCGATCGTTTGTGGGCCTGTCGGCGGCAACGGTCGTCTCGTTGCTGGCGGCCTGTGGTGGTGATCCGGACAAGAATACCCCGGCGGCATCGACGTCGGAAACTGAGAGCACGAGCACCAGCAGCTCGACCGGCTCGGATTCGACTCCGGTCGCGCCCGGCGGCACCCCGTCGTCAACCTCCGCGACCCCATCGGTCTCCGCCGTCCAAACGACGACCTCGACCGAAGGCGGAACGCCGAAGCCGGGCGGCACGCTGGTTATCGCCGACCCACAGGGCGGGGCTACGCTCGACCCGTTCAAGACGACATGGCACAGCACCGCCCATTTCCTGGTGTTCACCACCTTCGTCGATACAGCACCGGACCTCACCTACATCCCGTACACGTTCGCGAGTTGGGAAGTGTCGCCGGATGGTAAAGAGGTGACGTTCAAGATCGATCCGGCCATTACCTTCAGCGACGGAACACCGGTAACCGCCGACGGCATCAAATACATCGTCGAGCACGAGATCGATCCCAACCTGCATTCGCCTGGTGCGTCCGCATTCGGGCCGTTGAAGTCGGTCGAGGTCGTGGATGACAAAACCTGCAAGTTCATCTATGAGTCGGCGTACGCGCCGCTCTTCAATGGACTGTCCGGCCGCGAGGTTTCATCGGCAGAGGCCGTCAAGAAAGAGGGCGATGATTTCGGCAACAAGCCGGTCGGTGCCGGTCCGTTCCTGGTCAAGGAAATCATTTCGGGCAACGTCATCAAATACAC
>JAICWZ010000188.1 GCA_025966355.1 Thermomicrobiaceae bacterium | reverse complement strand
CCAGCAGCGTATCGAACGACTTGGTGAAGCTCGCGACACCCTGCTCCTGCAGGAGATCGGTCACCTCGTCGTAGCTGATACCGAGGTTCGCCATCTCATCGATGATGCGGTGCGCTTCGGCGACATTCTCGTCGACGGTGCGTTTGAGAGTGCCGTGATCGCGGAAGGCGTTAATCGAGGCTTCGGTCATCGTGTTGACCGTATCGGGACCGATCAGCTCGTCGATGTAGAGCACATCGCTGTAGTCCGGGTTCTTTGTGCTCGTGCTCGCCCAGAGCGGGCGCTGCAACTGAGCACCCTGTTCTTTCAACTTCAGGAAGCGAGGCTCGCTGAAGAGGCGGGTGAAGTGCTCGTAGACGATCTTGGCGTTGGCGATCGCCGTCTTCCCCTTGATCGCACGCAGCCGATCCTGATGGCTGGCGTCCGGTGCGTTCTCGAGCATGGTGTCGATCCGCTTATCGACTTCGGTATCAACACGACTCACGAAGAAGCTGGCGACCGAGGCGATTGAATCGATCGGCAAACCCTTTTCAACCCGGCGTTCCAACCCACGCAGATACGCCTCGACGACATCGAGATAGTTCTGCAGCGAGAACATCAACGTGATGTTGATGTTGATGCCCTCGGCGATCAGTTCCTCGACCGCCGGGACACCCTCGGGCGTGCCGGGTACCTTGATGAAGACATTCGGACGACCGACGGTGGTGAAAAGGCGCTTCGCTTCCTTGACCGAGCGTTCGGTATCGCCGGCGAGATAGGGAGGCAGTTCGAGCGACACGAAGCCGTCTCCGCCCCCGGTTGACTTGTAGACGATACGGAGCATGTCGGCGGCCCGGCGAATGTCCTGGAAGGCAAGATCCTCGAAGATCTCTTCCTTGTTCGCCCCCTGCTCCGCGAGCCGTTTCAGTTGAGAGTCGTAGGCGTCGCCCTTGGACATCGCCTTCTCGAAGATCGTTGGGTTCGAGGTTATGCCGCGCAGGCCATCCTCGCGGATCAATCGTTCGAGCTCACCCGAGTTGATGATTTCGCGGCTGAGGTTATCGAGCCAGAAGCTCTGACCAAAACTTGCGAGTTGTTGCAGTCGATTAGCCACACAGTATTCCTTTCGGTGGATGCGATTCGCGTTGTTCTCTACGTCGTTTTGAGCGGCCAGAGAATCGATGGAGCATCGCGGCGGGACGAGTGAAGGAGTCGCGTGGAGTCAGGCGCGGCGCGCGATGCCGGACAATCGCCTTCTCCATACTAGTATGCACCCTCGGCATCGGCCCGTCTCTCCCTGTTTACACAGTTCTTAACCAGATGTGTCACCCGTATCATCCCCGGCTGATCACATCCATCTTCAATTGAGCACAATGCGCGCCGTGATTCGCCGCAGTGCGCTAACCATCTAGGTTAGGAGGTTTGAATGGATTTTGACAATTGGTCGACGAAGCCCTTGACAAGCGGGCAGATGTACGTACAATAGGGGTATGGCAAGTGTACGTACAGGGTCGTTGGCGGATCAGTAGTCCCCCGAACGTGGGGGTGAACCCCGGAGGGCACATGGGTGACTCAAACCGGTCTCGGTGTCGCAGACACCCGACGCGCGAGTCGCGTTGCCGCCGGATATGGGCCAACGCACGTCGTCCCGAGATGGCGTTGCGACTGACCCGTGAACTCCCGACCACGGACATCGGCCAGCACCGTTCAGACTTCGCGGTAAGGTCCCCATCCAGCCGCGAATGGCTCATGGCGCGTAGTGCCCGCCTTGAGCTAGCCGGCCAGCAACGCTGGCAGAGCTAAACCTGAACCATTCTTCCCTCCCTCCCTGTCTGCGGGGCCGCCAACCACGGCCCCGTTTTTTTATGCCCGTTTCACGCCGCCGTCCTTGATTTGCGGCGCGGTTGCTGCGACGATCAGAACACGGAATGCCGACCGGTCGTCGCTGGTGAAATGGGTGAAGTGGACGAGACGATAGACCCGATCGTTGAATGGTTCCGCAGTCAGGGGTTTCGGATCGTCTACGTTTCGAGTGCGATCTGCTTGCTGGCACATGCCGAGCTGCCGGGTCTCGAAGCGCGCATCGGCACCGTCTATGGTGTGGTCGAGCGCGATGGCATCGAGATCTATCGGGCGTCGCATCAAGACTTCGATCGAGCCGTCGCGCACGAACGCATCTTTGGCACCCAGCCGTAATACTTTCGTTAGATGGGTAACGCAGACTTCATCCAATACGGCGGGTTCCGGCGTAGAATCAATTGAGCGTTGATTTCCGTTCACCTGGTACCACGCCGAAGCCATCTGACAAGGACTGGTTATGCGTCGACTCACGTTCTCCAGCGTTGGTTATCTTCCCGGAATCTCAGCCGGTCTCGTTGCATCCGTGGTCATGCTGCTGCTTGGCAGGATCTGGAGCGCGCCGGTTCCGGCGCAGTTGCTCTCCGACCGGCTCACCTCGCTGATCCCGCTCAGCGTTTTCAGCAGCGTCCTGGGACAGCTGGAAGGTTCGGCCAAGCCGTTCCTCTTTGCCTGCATCTTCGTCGGGCAAATCGCCATCGGCGGGCTGGTTGGCGGCTTGCTGGCGGGGTATTTGAAGCGCGGAACGGCACCGGTTCGGCTCTTCGGCATCACGTCGGGCGCGATGTTCGTGCTGTTGGGCGTGGTGCTGGCGCCGCTCGGGCAGGCCGGGCTGTTCGGGAGCAAATCGAACGCCGGGACGGCGACCTCGGTTCTCAGCTTTGCCATCATTGCATTGCTCTTCGCGGGACTGATGGTCGCCTGGATTACGGCGAACATGAGCTTGACGCGCGACGTCGATGAATCGCGTCGTCGCGTCGTTGCCTTCGTCGGCGTCGGCGTGCCGGTGCTCCTCGCGTCCGCCTACATCGGGAAATTCTTCGTCGCGCTCTCGCAGAAGAGTCAGGTGCCGTCGTCGCCGGATACGCCGGACGGCATTTCGCCGGCGCTCACGCCGATCGATGACTTCTATGTCGTCTCGAAGAACTTCGTCGATCCGTCGGTCGCGGCCAGCGGCTGGAACCTCTCGATAAGCGGTCTGGTCGAGCACCCGAAAACGTACACCTACGATGAGATCAAGGCGCGACGCTCGACCAAACACATCGCCACGCTGGAGTGCATCAGCAACGAAGTTGGCGGCGAATATATCAGTACCGGCGAATGGACCGGCTTCCCATTCCACGAACTGCTCGATGACGCGGGTGTGAAGCCGGGCGTGGTAGATGTTGAACTGCACGCCGCCGACGGCTATACCGAGTCGTTCCCGATCGAGAAGGCGATGGATCCCAACACCTTCCTCGTCTACGAGATCGACGGGCAGCCGTTGCCGAAGGAGCATGGCTTCCCCGTGCGTCTGCTGGTGCCGAACATCTACGGCATGAAGAACGTCAAATGGCTGACCAAGATCAATCTGGTGGACACCGATATTAAAGGCTTCTGGCAGCATCAGGGCTGGAGCGATGTCGCCATCGAGCAAACCATGTCGCGCATCGACTACCCGCGCCCGGCGACCGATCTGGTGGCCGGTGTGCCCGTCAAGGTTGGCGGGGTGGCGTTCGCCGGTAGCCGTGGCATCAAGCGCGTCGAGTTTTCCGGCGACAATGGGCGCACCTGGAACGACGCCAAGCTGGAGAAGCCGCTCTCCGCGCTCGCCTGGACGATCTGGACCTATAACTGGACACCGCCCAACGAGGGCCGCTTCTCGATCATGGTCCGCGCGACGGACGGTACGGGCGAAACGCAGACGAATCAGGAGAATCCGCCCGCGCCGGATGGCGCCACGGGGTATCATACGGTTCAGGTTCACGCGGCCAAGGCAACGGCCTAGCGGCGCGAACCGCCGACCTCCGTTGGCAGCATGAGGCGGGTTCGCAGGTGTCGGATTTCGATCTCTTTCAGATCGGCGTCGTCGAATCGCCGGTGAGCGACCGGCGTTTGATGTCGCCGCAGGGTGTGCCCGCCAAAGTCCACCTCTTCTCCGAATACGCCGACGGCCTCTACCTGATCGAAGAGAATACTCATATCTGGATCACCGGCTGGCTGGAAGATGCCGATCGCGAACGGCTGCAAATCGTGCGGCCGAATTACCGGCCGTCGCACCGGCGCCGTGGCGTCTTTGGCCTCCGCTCCACGACGCGCCCCAATTCGCTGGTCAGCACTCCGGCCCGGGTGCTGAGCGTTTCTGGCACGACGTTGGAGCTCGAAGCGCTCGATTTCATTGACGGCACGCCGGTGGTCGATGTCAGACGTTACGCTCCAACCAACGACATCATCTTTTCGGCACGCGGCGCGCGCGACCGCTACGTGCTCGACAAAGAAGATGCGACCTGGCTGAGCGAACTGGAAGCCGAGGCCGGCCACTTCCATGGCGCGATTACCGGTGGGGTCATCGCCGGAGCACGGCTGGTGCAATATGTGACCATCGAGTGGGATATCCTGCCGAAAGATCCCGAATTACGCATCGCGGTTGGTTCGGACGCCGAAAGCGCGATTTTGATCGACGCGGTGCAAGCGCTCACCGGCGCGACCTTCGGCTCCGGCCGCCTGCGTGCCATGTCTGATGCCGGTATCCGCTTCGAGTACCAGAAGCATCGACTGACCGCGCTCCCTCACGCCTGTGTTCGGGCCGAGCGCGAAAACCTCCGCCGAAGGCCGTTTGAGGAGCTATTTGTGATTCGTGAGGAGGCGGGGTAGGCGGAGCGGTCCGTCCGGAGGGCTGCCCACGTGCTGGTCCGAGCGGGGAGGACGGGGCGCGCCTGACGGGCGCGTGGGCGTCATGAATGACGCGCCCT
>JAICWZ010000423.1 GCA_025966355.1 Thermomicrobiaceae bacterium | reverse complement strand
TTGGCGTCGCGGCAGGCGTTGCCGCAGCCGTGGCCGCGGTCGATGGCGTCCCGCTCGGCGTCTCGACCGGTGTGGCGCCCGGGGTTGGGGTAGCGGTCGGCGCCGGGGTCGGAGTGCTCACCATGTTGCCGCTATTCTCTGGCGTGGCCGTCGCTTTCGTCGGTGTCGGCGATGGCGTTTGAGCCTTCGTCGGGCTTGCGGTCGCAGCCACCGACGGGTTGGTTGATGATGCGGTGCTTTGGCCGGTTGGTGTCGTCGCCGGGGTCGTCTTTGTCTGCGCAGGCGGTACGATGGCCGATTGCTGGCTCTGACCCGGCGTCGCCGTTACCTGCGACGACCCTGCCGGCGTTGCCGTCGGCGTCTGGGCGGCATCGGCGATTGAACTAGTGTGGAACGAAACGGTCAGGTTATCGGCCAGCGCATGCCCGTACCGATCGCGCGCACCAGCCAGCACGATGACCTGATAACTCGTATCGGGGAGAAAGAGCGCGCTTTTCGACGAGCTCGCGCCGACGATAAGCGTATTGTGATCCCAACTCAGCGGGATGCGCCCGCGCTCACCGGGCGGGAAAATCTGCAGGCTATCCTCAACCGACTGATGATCCATCGGTTTGTTGAATTCGATCTCGATCGGCTGGTAGAGCGGCCAGCTTTGGCCGGCGTTCGCGACATTGTAGGTGGCTGACGGTGGCAGGTTCTGGTTGTAGCCGCGGACAAGCAGGAAGGCGCTGACGACGATCACGACCGCGAGGATAGCGGCCGTCGTCAGACCGATACGCGTCGTCGTCTCGCCCATGACGCGTCGCAGGCGCGAAGGCGGCGTGCGGTCGACCGTTTCAGACCAGACGGATTGGGCGAGATCGGGCGGAGGCGGCGGGGAAGGCGGGAGATCACGGAACCCGGCGCGGATACGCTGATACTCGTCGAAAATTCGCCGGCAGTCGTCGCACGAGGCAAGATGCTTATGGAGTTCCATACTCTCCGACGGGGAGAGATCCCCATCGAAAAAGGCCGATATCAGTGGCCTGATGGACTCGCAATCTCGCCGGAGCATTCCGACTCGTCAACCTCCACGCTACGATAGATCTTGCGAAATTCTTCGCGGCCTCGGAAGAGCACCGATTTGACCGCGGATCGGGAGAGACCCATGATCTCTCCAATGTCTTCGCACGACATCCCCTCGTACTCGCGCAAAACGAGGGCCATCCGATTTCGCGCACTCATCATGTTGAGGACTCGCTGCACGACGATTTGCGTTTCGTTGCTGATGGCGTTCCGCTCCGGATCGTCGAGCGGCTTCCCATGCAGCAGATGCTCGTGCTTGTGCGACTCCCACGGCAACCAACGAATGCGCTGACGACGGCGGAGAACATCGAGGCACGCATTAGAAGCGATGCGATGCAGCCAGGCTGAGACGTTCAGGTCGAGCGATGTCTGCGGGAGGGCTTTGTAGGCGCGAATGAAACATTCCTGTGTCAGGTCATTCGCGTCGTCCGGGTTGCCCATCATCCGATAGATGAACCCGTAGATCTGACGCTCGTAGCGCTGAAAAATCACCTCAAAGGCGGCCTGGTCACCTTCCTTCGCGCGACTGACCCAAGTGGCCTCGTCTACCTGCACGACTGCGTAGCCACTCATCCGAGGTCCTCCGTACCTTAAACGAACTCTCTGCGAGGCGGTTGTGTACCGTTGATCTCACAGTCTGATCCGTACCGCGCTGAGCACAGCCTCACTCAGGCTCCGTCACAGACCTTACAATCAATGAATACGACGGCGCAATCTGCTTCGTGAACGTATTGAGCGTCCGTCTTCCGGGCGAGACCTCATCCGCGAATCTCGATGCTACAATTATCTTCGGAAATTCGATCGAATGCAAGCCCCCGAGAGTCCCAGATTGGATCTCATGTATGGCAAATCCATTCGTCGAGCGTCTCGGTCGTGGTGCGATCCTCTGCGATGGGGCGATGGGAACGCTCCTTTACGAGCGCGGCGTGCCCTTCGATAGCTGCTTTGATGAAGTTAATTTGAGCCAGCCGGTGCTGGTAGTCGACATCCATCGCGAATATATCGCGGCCGGCTCCGAAATCATTGAAACCAACTCGTTCGGTGCGAATCGCTTCAAGCTCGAACAGTTTGGCCTCGCCTCGCAGGTGCGTCAGATCAATATGAAGGCGGCTCGCAACGCCCGCGAAGCGCGGGAAATTTCCGGCCAGCCGGTACTCATCGCCGGTTCGATCGGCCCGACCGGGCGTACGCTACCGCCGATCGGTACCGCGAGCCCGGAGCAGGTACGGGCCGCCTTCCGCGAACAGATTTCGGCGCTCCTCGAGGGCGGCGTCGATTTGCTGATCATCGAGACGATTCCCTCGCTCGTTGAGATGCGCGAGGCGCTGCTGGCGGCACGCGAGGTCTCGGATCTGCCGATCGTCGCCCAGCTCACCTTCGCGCAGGATGGCCGTACGGTTTCCGGCAATACGGCGTACGAAGTCGTCGAGGAATTGCGCTCCTTCGCGCCGGACGTCATCGGCGCAAATTGTAGCGTTGGGCCGCGACATACCCTCGATGTCATCCGCTCGATGCAACGCTACGCCGGAGATGACCTGCGCCTCGCCGGACAACCGAACGCCGGCTGGCCGATGGACGTCGGCGGACGCGTCATCTATCCGTCGTCACCCGAATACTTCTCCGAC
>JAICWZ010000433.1 GCA_025966355.1 Thermomicrobiaceae bacterium | reverse complement strand
GACCCAATCGAAGGACTCCCGAAACATGCTGAAAATGCCGCCACCGATGACGTTCATCTTCGTATGGAACTCAAGCAACGCCACACCGTCGCCCAGATCGAAGAGCGTGGCATCGTTCGCGTCCTTGAGCACCTTGCCTTTACGGCGGAGATCCGCGAGCAAGATGGCGCCCGGGATCGGCGGGACCGGTTGGTAATCTCCAGTGAAGGTTCGCTGTTCACGACCGTGATCGTTCTGACGATAGAACGGCGCATCAAGCGCTTGCTCGAGCAATGGCGGCACCGTCAGGTCCGCCGCGCGCAACAGATCCGCTACTCGTGTCGGACCGATCGCATCGATCTGCTTGAACGGCCCAAGCTCCCAGCCGAAGCCCCACTCGATCGCACGGTCCACGTCCGCGATGTCGTAGGCGATCTCTGGCGCGTGCTCAAGTGTGTACTGCGTTGTTTCGGCGAAGAGTTGCCGCATGAACGCGCCATATTTGTCAGGCAGTTCGAGCACCAACGAGAGGCGTTCCTCCAGCGGCCGATCCTTGAACGCTGCGATTTCGGGGAGCCGGAGTTCACCACGCGGGCCATAGTCCAGCGTCTCAGGGTTGAGCGTCAGAATCTGCCCGCCTTCACGACGGTAAAAACCGGCGCCAGTCTTTTCACCCAAACGGTTCGTCGCCGCCAGCTGCGCAACCCACTCCGGCAGCGCGAAATCCTCGCCCGTCGCGGCAGCGAGACCATTCGAGACGTGGAGCAGGACGTCGATGCCGGTCAGGTCTGCTGTGCGGAAAATGGCCGAGCGCGGACGGCCGATCAGCGGTCCAGTCAGCGCGTCGACGTCATCGATAGATAGTCCGAGTTCGTCCATCAACCGGATGGCTCGAATCATCCCGAAAACGCCGAGTCGGTTGGCGATAAAGCCGGGAACATCGCGTGCGCGCACCGTTCCCTTGCCCAGAATGTCTCGGCCGAACGCTTCGATGGCCGCCAACACATCCGGCGCGGTCTCCGGTGTCGGTATGAGTTCGAGCAGATGGAGATAGCGGGGAGGATTGAAAAAGTGCGTCCCCAGGAACTGCCTTCGGAACGTATCACCGCGTCCCTCGATCAGCCGCTGCATTGGGATACCCGAGGTGTTGGAACTAATGATCGTCGCCGGGTCCAGCAGGCCATCAAGCCGCTCAAACAGCGACTGCTTTGGCGCGAGCTGCTCGACGATCGCTTCGACGACCCAGTCGCATTCCCGGAGCCTCGCCAGATCGTCGTCGAAGTTGCCGATCTCGATCAGAGCTGCTCGATGTGGATCCATGAACGCGGCCGGACGCGCCTTGAGCGCGCGATCGAGTCCCTGCCGGGCAGGGCCGTCGCGATCGCCTTCGCCCGCGATGTCGAGGAGAACAACCGGTAGACCGGCAGATGCTGCCAGCGCGGCAATCGCGGCGCCCATCGTGCCCGCGCCGAGCACCCCAACCTTGCGTATACGCATCCGCGACTCCTCGCTCTGAATACGTCGACATATCGACCAATCAGTCGAATCACGCGCGCCCGATCCGGTTGATGCCGGACCCATCTGTCCCCCAGAATAGGCAAAGCATTGCACTTGCCGCGCGATCTGACAATTTGGAGGGATATTCCAAATCTTGACGCGCGCTCGACGCGAAATCGGCACCCCGCCGCTCACCTTGAGACGAAACGGAGACGCAGTGAAGACTTCGATCACGCAATTACTGGAAATCGACGTTCCCATCGTGCAGGGCGGTCTCGCCCATCTCGCGTTTGCCGGGCTGTGTGCCGCCGTCTCGAACGCGGGAGGGCTTGGCCAGATCAGCGCCGTCACGATTCCCGGCGACGGTACCGGCTTGCGAGAAGAAATTCGTGCGGTACGCGCGCTAACCGACCGGCCGTTCGCGGTCAATTTCGCCATCAGCACGCGCCGCGACATCATGGATCTCGTCGAAACCGCGCTCGATGAAGGCGTGCGCATCATGAGCTTCACGGCGGGGAATCCCGAACCGTTCCTGAAACGACTCGACGGAACCGGGGTCAAGACACTCATTCTCGTCGCGGGCGTGCGTCAGGCGCAAAAGGTTGAGGAGTTGGGTGGCAGCGCGGTCATCGCGGTCGGCTACGACGGCGGCGGCCACCTCGGGCGCGACGACATTGGCACGATGGTTCTGGTCCCGCGCATTCTCGAATCCGTCACGATACCGGTGCTCGCGAGCGGTGGCATCGGCAACGGTCGTGGCCTCGCCGCAGCCCTCGCGATGGGAGCGGCTGGTATCGAGATGGGCACGCGCTTCGTGGCCACGGCCGAATGCATCGCTCATGACAACTACAAGCAGGCGCTCGTCGCGGCCCGCGAGACCGACACGAGGATTATCGAACGCTCGCTCGGTGCACCGGGGCGCGTGCTGCATGGTCCGGTCGGTGATCGGATCATCGAATACGAGGCAGCCGGTGACCGCGACGAGGTCATCCGGCTGATCAGCGGCAAGGTCAATCAACGCGGCGCGATCGACGGTGCGCTCGACGAAGGTTGGGTCTGGTCCGGCCAGGTCGCCGGACTCATTCATGATGTGCCGACCGTCAAGGAGCTGATTGATCGCATGACGCGCGAAGCG
>JAICWZ010000398.1 GCA_025966355.1 Thermomicrobiaceae bacterium | reverse complement strand
GGCATTCGTATGCGACGACGCCATGGCTGTCCTAGTGCCTGCCCGGCTGGTGCTCCCGCGCGTGAAAAACGAGCGCGGCGGCGCCGTAGATTCCGGTGTGCGCTTCCAGCGATGATTCGCGGATAGTGACGCCGTCGTAGATCGACGGCATCGTGTAGCTCGGTAGCGCCTCGCGCAGCGGTTTGAAGATCAGATTGCCCGCCTTGGCGACGCCACCGCCGATGACGATGACCTCCGGATTGAAGATGTTCACGAGCCCGCCAAGACCGGCCGCCAGCGCGCGGGCGGCCCGGTCGTAGATCGCGATCGCGGCCGGATCACCTGCCTCGGCCGCTTGCGACACCATTCTCGGCGTCACCGGCCCGCTCTTGGCCATGCGAGCCAGCATGTCTGAGCGAAGTGATTGCACCAGGAGCTCGCCGTCTCGTACGATCGCCCAACCGCTGGCGTACGCCTCGACACAGCCGATGCCGCCGCAGGTACAGCGCGGACCGCTCGGATCGATCGTGACATGTCCGAGCTCGCCGCCAAAGCCGCGTTTGCCGGAAATGAGTTCCCCACCCGAGATCACACCACCACCGACGCCGGTACCCAGACCGATGTAGATGAGATTTCGCACCTGCTTGCCGGAGCCGAAGCGCGCCTCGCCGAGCGCGGCGGCGTTAGCGTCGTTACCAATCAACACGGTGCGATTCAGGCTACCGGCCAGGATGTCGCGCAAATGAACGTCGTGCCAGTCGCGAATGTTCGGGCCGTAGTAGACGACTCCTTCGTTCGGATCGACGGTGCCGGGCGCGACGACGCCGACCTCAACCTCCGGACCCGGCTGTTCGTGGGCCACGACTTCGCCGACCAGCGCGGCCACACGATCGAGCACCGCTTCCGGCCCCTCTTGTCCCTGTGTCGGACGGCTGACCAGATGACGGATCGTGCCGCCGTCGTCAACCAGCGCGGCGCGAATATTGGTGCCGCCGAGATCGACCGCGATCGCCAACTCCGCCATCCTCATCCTCGCGTTTCTGTGCGGACGTTCAGTTGAGGAAGCGATAGCGGATGAGCGTGCCCATCACCGTGATGCCGTCTTTCCACGAAATCTTCTTGCCTTCCCAGAACTCGCGACCGTTGTAGGCGATCGGCACCTCGTAAATCCGGTGGCCGCGTTTGAGGATCTTGGCCGTAATCTCCGGATCGAAGCCCCAGCGATTCGACTTCAGTTTCAGTGCGCGTGCGATGTCGATCGTGAAGACCTTGTAGCAGGTTTCCATGTCAGTGAGCGTCGTATCGAACATCACGTTTGTCGCCAGTGTCAGCAGTTTGTTGCCCAGAGTGTGCCAAAAATACATCGCTTTGTGTTCGCCGAGAAAACGTGATCCGTAAACGACCTTGGTACGTCCTTCTTCGATCGGGCGGAGCAGCTTGACGTAGTCGCGCGGATCATATTCGAGATCGGCGTCCTGAATGAGAACGACGTCGCCGGAGACCTGTTTCAAGCCGGTGCGCACGGCCGCGCCCTTGCCGAGGTTTTGGGCGTGCAACAGAATGTGCGTGTCGTCGTGATCCTTGGCTTCCCGCTCCAGCACCTCGCGTGTGCCGTCCGTCGAGTAATCGTCGACGACGATCAGTTCCCGCTCGTATGGCAGTTCGACGGCGCGAACCTGCCGCAGGATCTCGCTGATCGTTTGTACCTCGTTATAGACCGGAATCACGACAGAAATCGTCCGCAAGCGTTCCCCTCCCCACCGAACCTAACGGATACCGTAGGGGCGTCATTGATGACGCCCGGGCGCGCCCGATGAGGCGGCGCCCGTCCTTCCCGCCTCCCACGGCGTCCGTGTCGCCACGAACGCTGGGGTCGCATGACCCGCCTCGCGCTTCGCGCATCGGCTGGGCGTGATCAATCTCGCCCCCTACGGCCGGTGTAGATGATAGCGGGTTACGAGTTACCGGTCACAGGATGAAATTGCTGATGTCATCGTTGGTGGCGATCTCTTCGACGCGCTCCCGCACGTAGGCGGCGTCGATCACGACTCGATCCCCTGCCAGTTCGGGCGCATCGAACGACACGTCCTCCAGCACGCGCTCAACCAGCGTGTAGAGACGACGCGCGCCGATATCCTCGGTACGCTCGTTGACATCGGCGGCCATGTGGGCGATCTCATGAATGCCGTCGTCTGTGAATTCGATCGTCACGCCATCCGCCTGAAGCAGCTGCTGATACTGCTTGGTGAGCGCGTTCTCCGGCTCGCGCAGAATCGCCTCCAGATCGTCTTCGGACAGGCTGTTCAGTTCGACCCGTATCGGGAAGCGTCCCTGCAACTCCGGAATCAAATCCGATGGCCGCACCGAATGAAAGGCGCCAGCCGCGACAAACAGGACATGATCCGTGCGCACCGGCCCGTAGCGCGTCATGACGACCGAGCCTTCGACGATCGGCAACAGGTCGCGCTGGACGCCTTCGCCCGAGACATCGGGTCCGTATTCGCCGCCTGGATTGATCGTTTTATCAATCTCATCGATGAAGACGATACCAGCCTCTTCCGCCTGCTTGATCGCGTTCTCGATCACGGCGTCGTAATCAACGAGCCGGTGCGCCTCTTGCTCGGTCAGGATGCGACGCGCCTCGCGCACCGACACGCGGCGTGAGCGCTTTTGCGCCATCAGATCTTCGAAGAAGTCGTTGAGGCTCTCCTGGGCTTCTTCGATCGTAACCTGTGCATGCCCCTCGTTCGGCGTGATCGTTGCTTCGAAGCCCGTTTCGAGATCGATTTCGACCATCTCATCGTCGAGCGCGTCGCGCGCCAGCAAGTCGAGCATCCGCTTGCG
>JAICWZ010000528.1 GCA_025966355.1 Thermomicrobiaceae bacterium | reverse complement strand
TCCTGGATGCCGAACGAGCTGACGGTGTTGGTCAGGATCGTGGGGTATTCCTTCCCAAGCTGCCCGTGTACTTTCATCAACTCGCGTCGATCCTCATACGAAAGCAGATACCACTCCGGAGTCTTGATGAAGGGATAGACGCTCAGGTACTTGGCGGGCGGCGTTCCTTTGATGAAGGCCGGCCCATGTTCCGGATCGTACTGCGAGGCGGTGCCGACGCCGATATATGCCTGCTTCATTTCGAGGGCCGCTCCGAGCGGCGTGCGGCGAATGCGGATCGCCAGATCCTGAATGTGCTCGGCGTCGTGCCCAACGGCCCAGATGATCAGGTCGACATCGGCGCGATAGCCGATCGTCAAATAGACGCCGCGGATACTCAAGCCCTCGCCGGGCATTTCGAGCAGATTGATGAACTCGTCGCGTGCCTTCCTTCGAACATCGTCCGGCTGCTTGCGCCAGTCGTGACGACACTTGTAAAGCCAAAAGGCGGTAAAACTGGAGCTGTTGGACATCTCCCCGTCGGTCTCCTCTCTTGCCGGTGGCTGTCGATCTGGCAGGTTCCCGGCGCTGATCAAACGGCTTCGTTATTTGTTCTCGTCGCCATCCGGTTTCGCGATGGCGATCGCCATACGGTCGGTCAGCAAATAGCGCTGAGCGGCCGCTTGCAGATCGGCCGCCGTGAGTGCCCGGATGCGCGCCGGCAGCAAATCGACATAATCGATGCCGAGATTGTAGAACGCGATGTCGAGCGCGGAATCGGCGATGCTGTCGCTGCTCTCCATGCCGAGCGGCAGGCTGCCGATGAGGAAGCTTTTAGCGTCGGCCAGCTCCTCGTCGGTCACCGGCTCAGCGCGCAGCTTCTCGATTTCTTCCAGGATGCTCTCGGTGGCGCGTTCGATGTTGGCCGGATCGACGCCGGCGTAGGCGGACCAGATGCCGCGGCCGAGGCCGGTGCCGAGCGCGCTACTGGCGTAGTAGGCCATCCCCTGGCGCTCGCGCACACTGGCACCGAGCCGGCCCATCATCCCCAGTCGGCCAAGGATCATGTTCGCCATGCGTAGCGCTTCATAGTCGGGATCGGCGCGACTCATCGAAGGGATACCGAGCGCGATATCCGCCTGTATCTTGCCGGGCACGGTCGATACGTGCCGTTCGGTCGTCTTCGGCGGCTCTACATCGGGAACGGCCACCTCGGGCGCCGGTCCATCGGCCTGCCAGCTACCGAGCGCGTCTTCGATCAGTTTCCAGGCGGTCTCGACTTCCAGCCCACCCGCCACCGCGACGATCATCTGATCGGGACGGAAGTGTTCGTGATGGAAGCGAACCAGGTCGTCCCGAGTGATGGCGCGCAGCGAGTCCTGGGTGCCGATCGCGCGATGGCGATACGGGTGACCTTCGGGATAGATCATCTCGCGTAGATCCTGTCCCGCGACGGAACGTGTGTCGTTCAGTACCTGCTTGAGGCCGTTGAGTGATTGTTCGCGCGCGCGCTCCAGTTCGTCGTCGGGGAAGGTCGGATGCAACAGCAGGTCGGCGATCAGCTCGACCAGTCGTGGCGCGTCTTCCTTCAGGCTTTTTCCAGTCACATCGGCGTATTCGCGACCGGCACCCGCGCCGATGGCGGCACCGAGGCTATCGAGCTCTTCGTTCAGCTCGGCGAAGGTGCGTCCGGCGCTGCCCCGACTGAGCATGCGACTCGTGAACGCGGCCAGGCCAGGCAGCGGGCCGTCGGCGATTGAACCTGCGGAGAGGCGAATATCGAAGACGGCGGCATCGCTCGTCGGATCGAAATGCCCGAGCAGTCGAATGCCGTTTGGAAGCGTTCGCTCTTTGAGTTCGATGTGCGGAATATTGTCCTGAGGCTCGGTGGCGGGCGCACCGGTGAAGAAAAATGGACGGTAGGCAGCGATGCCGGCGTCGATCGGCGCCGCTCCCGATTCCTCGGTCGGTTCGAGCCAGCCGACGTTGCTGCGATCGGGCAGAAGATACGTTTGAGCGACGCGCTGAATGTCCTCGGCGGTCACGCTGGCGATCCGTTCGTTGAATTCGTCGGCGTCATTGCCGGGCGCGACGGTTTC
>JAICWZ010000314.1 GCA_025966355.1 Thermomicrobiaceae bacterium | reverse complement strand
GTGTTGCGGTGCAGGGAACCGACATCAGCCGCTCCGACGATGCCGCACTGACCAAGTACCGGCGCGAAACGGTTGGTTTCGTCTTTCAGTTTTTCAATCTGATCCCGACACTGACCGCCGCCGAGAATATCGAATTCGCGCTGGCGTTGACGCGGCATGGTAACCGGCGTCCGCGCGCACTCGAACTACTGGGCCTGGTCGGGTTGGCTGAACGTGCCGACCACTTTCCGGCACAGCTTTCCGGCGGGCAGCAGCAGCGCGTCGCCATCGCCCGCGCCCTGGCCAACGAGCCGCCGATCCTGCTTTGCGACGAGCCGACTGGCAATCTCGATTCGGATACCGGTCATCAGGTGTTAGGCGTGCTGCGCGATCTCAACCAGCAGCAGCGGATGACGGTATTGCTCGTGACGCATAACGCGGCGATCGCGCCGATGGCTGATCGCGTCGTACGGCTGCGTAACGGCGGCATCGAGCGGATCGACACAGTCGATGCGCCGCGCGATGCCGCGGAACTGGTCTGGTAAGCATGAACGCCATTCTTTTCCGCAAGAGTCTGCGCGATCTGCGCAAAGCGCTGGCGCAGAGCCTCTCGCTCATCGTCATTTCGCTGCTCGGTGTCGCCAGCTTCATCGCCCTGGTCGGCGCCTATCGCGACCTCGGCAGTTCCTACACCCGCGCCTACGATCAGCTTCGCTTCGCCGATATGACGATCTCGGTCGCAGGCGCCCCAGCCTCGGTTGTCGACCAGCTTGACCGGATCGACGGTGTGCAGACGGCGACCGGTCGGTTGATCATCGACGGCGGCCTGTCGCTCCCCGCGCAGAGCGGGAACGAACCGCCGACGCTCGTGCGTGCGCGGCTAATCGGCATCCCGAGCGCTCGTCATCCAGCGGTCAACGACGTCCTCGTCGAGGATGGTCGCTATCTCCAGCCATCGGATCGCGATGGCATGTTGATCGAGTCACATTTCGCCGAAATTTATGGCCTCAAGCCCGGCGATCAACTGGCGCCGCTGGTCGATGGCAAGCCGCTTCAACTAACCGCGAGCGGCATCGTCGCCAGCCCGGAGTACCTGATCGTCAGCGCCAGTCGCCAGGATGCGCTCCCCTCGGCGCGTGCCTTCGCCGTCCTCTTCGTGCCGCTCGACACGCTGCAACAGGCGAGCAACCAAACCGGCAAGATCAATGACATAGCGCTCCGCTTCGATCCAAGCGCCGATCAGGATGCCGTGATGCAGCGGGTGACGAGCCTGCTCGCGCCCTACCAGATCGCGTCGACGACCTCGCGTGCCGAACAGCCGTCGAACGCGGCGCTGCAACTCGATCTGGATGGCTATCGCGAGATCGCGGTGCTGATGCCGGGGCTGATCCTGCTCGTCGCAGCCGCCTCGCTCTACGTCATGTTTGGACGCCAGATCCGCTCGCAGCAAGCGCAGATCGGTCTGATGAAGGCGCTCGGCTACCGTACGCGCGTTGTCGAAGGGCACTACCTGCTGACGGCGGCGATCATCGGTCTGGCCGGTGCGCTGCTCGGCGTCGTGGCCGGTATTCCGCTGGAGCGAGCGCTGACCTCGGCCTATGCCTCCGAACTCGGCATCCCATTGGTGCAGACGCACGTCTACCCTGGTGTGCTGGCGCTCAGCCTGGCACTCAGCCTGCTGGCGGCCCTGCTCGGCGCCTTCGGACCGGCACGGCAGGTCGCCCGGTTCGACCCGGCGCGCGCCATGCGACCGAGCCCATCAGATGCGGCCACCGGTCGCGTCGGGCGCTTCGGCCGGTTGGCGCGCTGGCCGGTCTGGCTGCGCATGTCGTTGCGCAACGTCGTTCGTGGGCGGCGGCGCACGTTGACGACGGCGCTCGGCGTCGTCTTCGCCTTTACGCTGATCCTGATGGGCTGGTCGTTGATCGATTCAATGCGCACGGTGACCGACCGCCATTTCAACACGGTCGAACGCTGGGACGAAGTCGCGACGTTCGGTTCAGTTCAGTCGAGTGACATGCGCCAGCAAATCGAGGGGATCGCCGGTCTGCGCCAGGTCGAGCCGTTCCTCCGCTTCCCCACGACGATCACGAACGGCGATCATCGGGCGCAAATCGACCTGACAGCGCTGCCGGTAGATCCGTCGCTGCACGTTCTGCGTGTCTCATCCGGCGATACGAAGACCGCGCTGGCACCTGGCAAGATCGTGCTCACCAGCGCGCTCGCCAAATCGCTCCACGTTTCACCCGGCGCTACGGTCAGCGTCACGAACCAGACCGGCACACATCAGCTCCAGGTGAGCGCGACGGTTGACGAACTGATGAGTTCGGTCGCCTACGTTCCACTAGTCGACGCGCAGTCCTGGGCCGGACAGTCTGGCGCCTTCAGCGGTGTCTACGTGCGGGTTGATCCGGGGCAGGCGAAGCAGGTGCAGACCGCGCTCTATAACGCGCCGGGCGTGGCTGCCGTGCAACTGAAGTCGGTGCAGCAGCGCGACTGGCAGTCGCTGATGGGCTTGTTCTACACACTGATCGGCACGATCATGCTCTTCGCCGTCGTGATGGCGTTCGCGCTGCTCTTCAACACGATGACCGTCAACGTGCTGGAGCGCGAGCGTGAGTTCGCGACGATGCGCGCGCTCGGCACTGGCCGGGGCACCATCGGGCTGCTGCTGAGCACGGAAAGCGTCATCCTCTGGGCGCTGGCGACGATCCCCGGCTGGTTGATCGGCTACTTGGTGGCGCGGCAAATGGGCAGCGCCTTCCAGTCCGACCTCTTCGCCTTCCCGGTCGTTGCCAACCCGCTGACCTACCTCATCACCGCGCTCGCCGTCTTGCTCACGATGCTCCTCGCCGCCCTCCCAGCCCTCCGCCGCGTCACGCGCTTGAACCTGGCTGAGGCGACGCGGATGGTTGGCTAAGAAGAGAAGGATTCCTCGCGCAGAGACGCAGAGATTCCTAACAGAAAAACTCTGCGTCTTTGCGCGAGAAAATTTCGTCGTCGCGCTACAACCTGTGGCGCAGGTCGATGTGTTGGAGGACGTCGTCGAGGATCTGGCCGCTGGGGCGATCGGTTTGGAGGGTGAGCCGCGGCAGTTCGTCGGCTTCGCCGAACGATTCGCCGTAGCGATGGCGCTGCTCCTGGTAGATGCCCCAGTCGGCTTCACTCGCCTCGAAGAGCTCACGGGCGCGGACGGTCAGTCGCTCACGGGCGACGTCCGGCGGGCACTGGCACTCGATGAGCAGCAGATCGACGCCCAACTGCTCTGCCATCTCACGCGCGCGTTCGCGCCAGCGCGGGTTGAGGAAGGTCGCGTCGAGAACGACCGAACGGCCGGTCACGAGTTGTTCTTCGGCGCTCGCGAACATCTCCTCGTACGTTTGAGTGGTGAAGTCGTCGGTGTAGGCACCGGTGCCGAAATCGACCGTCTGACGCGTGGCCGGCGTCTTGCCCGCGAGTGCGAGTCGGATC
>JAICWZ010000174.1 GCA_025966355.1 Thermomicrobiaceae bacterium | reverse complement strand
TGCTCGAGCACAGCAACATCATTACGCGGGATCGCCTTGAGCTCGCCGAGTGATCCAAGCGCGGAGATGAGCGACGGTTCGCCAAAGGCGGATGTACGCACGACGCCATGCTCACCGCCGAGTAGTTCGAAGAGCAGGTCCAGTGATGCACGCATCTCCATCGGCAGCGCCGAACGGGCGCCGAGCATGATGGCAGGCTCAGCTGGCATGGCGCCATTCCTTTTCAGCCAGCACGTTGAGATAGAGCGCTTCGAGGTTACGACCAATTCGTTCCCAGTCGTACCGTTGCTCCACCTTGCGCCGGCCCGCCGCGCCGAGGCGCAGACGTTCAGTTCGTGACATCCGCGCGAAGAGTTCGAGCTTCGCTGCCAGCGCATCGACATTGCCCGGCTCGACGAGGAATCCATCAATGCCGTCGACGACGACGCTACGAACGCCTGGCAGATCGCTGGCAATGACAGGCCGACCAGAGGCCATCGCCTCCAGTAACACCATGCCGAACGCTTCGCCGCGTGTTTCACTCGGCAACACAAGCAGGTCGGCCGCACGGTAGATCGACGCGAGGTCGTTTTGCTCGACGCGGCCGGCGAAAACGACGCGATCGCTTATGCTGAGTTCGGCTGCCAGGCGCTCGAAGTCCGCTCGTAAATCGCCATCACCGACGAGCAGGAGCGAGGTCATCGGCTGCTGCGCGATGGCCCGCAAGAGCGTTGGAACACCTTTGAAATAGTGCGCACGATCCTGTGCGCCAACAAAGAGCGCGAGAAATGCATCCGGCGGGATGCCGTAGCGCGCGCGCATCTCCTGATCGATCGGCCCCGGTTGGAACGCCTGACTGTCGACGCCATTCGGCATCTCGACGATCGTGCTGCGAGGCCGATCACGTAAGGTCGCGAATGTGGAATGAGAGAAGTAATCCAGGCTCGTCGGACAGAGCCGCGCGGCGCGACGCAGAACGACGTTGCCGATGGTGCGGCCGTGCAGGCGTGTACCGAATCCGAGCAGTCCGCTGAACTCGACGTCCTGGTGGTAGGTAACGACGTACGGGAGTCGTGCGAGCGAGACGAATTCAGCACCGGTATAGAACGGGTAGTGCAGATGCACCAGGTCGAACCGGTCCAGACGAAGCAACTGTGGCAGCAGCGGGGCGTTCCCAACTTGCACAATCGGTTTGAAGCGATTCACGATCACTCCGGCCGGGTCATCGACGGCTCCGCTTGCGTTCGCCGTGAACACCTCAACATGGTGACCGAGCGCGGCGAGCACGCGCGTGTTGTGATAGCAGACATTGCCGGTACCACCGAAATACGGAGGGAACGTCGCGGTGACGTGTGCGATGCGCATCAGCTGCCCGACCTCGCTGTCGTCGAGGAATCCGGGGCGATCACTCGGGCGTCCTGCGAAAGGTCGTTCGCCGACAGCCCGATCATTGCGAGCGCGAATATCGCCGTCAGTGTGAATAACGGCGCGAGGACTGCTTGCGCGACCTGGCCCGCGGCGCCGGCACTGACTTCGCCGATTGCCGGAGCCGGGCGATAACTGTGTAAGAGCGTGGCATCCGATACACGCCGTGTCGCCTGCGTCCGCGCATGCATCGCCAGGACCAATCGCAGATGTCCGAGCATCCAGACGATCGCCTTTGTCTTGGCGACCGTGTGTCGCGGACCGTGTGCCAGCGCCCAGCCCCAGGTCGCCACTTCGCCGGCGAGAAAGGCGGGGGTGAGCATGATGAGTGAGCGGACGCTGAGATTCTTGGCCAGCATCAGATAACGGTTGCGCTCAACGCGTTCCGTTTTCGTTGCCGTCAATCGAAACGAGTAATCATGCGCGATGACCGAACGAGCGGCCAGCCGGCAGCGGTAGCCCGCCATACGCACGCGCCACGAAAGGTCGGTATCTTCGAGGTACATGAAGAAGCGCTCGTCGAAGCCACCTAAACGCTGAAACAGGTCGCGCCGGATCGCGCAGGCGGCGCCCGAAACGGCCGGCACATCTTCATCGGTGTCGATGTTGCCGGCTATCTCTCCGGCGGCGTGGCAGGTCGTTATTCCGCTCAGCGAGATGTCATTGCCACACGTGTTGATCGTGTCGCGGGCATCCATGCGCACGATCTTGGAGGTCGTCATCCCGACCGAACGATCCCGGATGAGGGGTCGAACGAGTTCGGTGAGCCAATTTGGCTCGGCACGCGTGTCGGGATTGACGAACGCGAGCACCTCGCCCGCCGCGTGCTCAACGCCGAGGTTGTTCCCGCCCGCGTAACCGCCATTGTGATCGGATTCGATGATGCGCACGGCCGGGTAGTCACGCCGTACGAGCTCGACGCTCGCGTCGCTCGACCCGTTGTCCACGAAGATCACGTCGAAATTCGCTGGATAGTTTTGGTCCAGGAGTGCCGGCAACGCCTGTGGTAGCCACTCAGCACTGTTGTAGCCAACAAGTATGATGCTCGCATGCGGAAAAATGTTCATGTCGATCCCCGGTCTTTATCTACGCGAGGTCGTCGGTCGCAACATCCGGTTCAATGACCGGCGAACGATTCACGAACACGAAGATAGTCAGGGACCAGCCGCGTAACGATTGTGTCTGACTCCGACCCTTTTCGGACGAGCCAGGCGAACTCGTTTGTTTCGGCCACAATCTGGAGACTGAATCTCAATCGCTGCGCCATCTGCTTCGCTCCCATCCCATGTCCCATTCAAACCAAGCGCGTCCCCACGTCGCAATAGCCCATTTTTCCCACACGACTGAGAGTTTGTCCTAAGGCTAAGAAATTCGAGGGAATGTCCTGCAACATCTGTGCCAGGCGGATGAGATTGTCAGGGAGATTGACAGGCGCGGATGAAGCGGGAGATATCCCGGCGACCGTGTCCCCGCGCTCACCCTCGTCCCAAGAACGATCAGTGAGCTGACCTTGGTCGCATTGCGCTCATGGGAACACCAAGGCGACCGGACTGCCGAGAACCGATGGTCAGCGGCAGCCGCACCTCGCTACGAGTTACAGATGTTCCTAGAGAACTTCGGCCAGTTTCACGGCGACGATCACACCAAAGGCGACGACCAGCGGCACGACGCCGATGTTCAGCGTCCTACTCCAGCGCAAACCTCGTTCGCCCGGAACCACGGTGGCGATCTCTTTGCTGATCAGAAGCGCAACAAGGGTGAGGATCGTGATCAAGCCCAGTGCTGCCGCTACTCCCATCACCGTTACGGTACTGACCGTGACCGTCGTGACGGTAGTCGTCATTAGCCTCTCCAATCACAACCTCGAGGTAGACCCACCTGCAGCGTAGCAGGCTCGCTCGCGCATTGTCAACCCAGTTCGGGCTAGCCCATTTGGGTGACCGAATAGTTTGCGTCACAGAATGTGAAGCAACGGAAAGACGATAAACAAGAAGATATTCGTCAAACCGTGCGAGACCGAAACCCCGACGAGCGTGCGCGTTTTCCGCACAACCGCGGCGAAATAGAGTGCGACACCGATGACGAAAAAGACGTCGAGCAGCGACATGTGGCCCGTGTGAAGTTCGCCGAACAGGACGCTGACGTAGAGGATCGCCCACCACGGACCAAAGATTTCCGACGTTGTCGCCTGGAGGATGCCGCGGAATATCAATTCCTCGATGACGCCGGTGCCGATGAGCAGGATCATCGATGCCATCGCGACTCCGCCGAACGCGAATGTCGAGACGATCGGGTCGGGCTTGAGGATCAAATACTCCGTCAGTCCAAGCGGGATCCCGCTGATACCGACGATCGCGGTGAGTAGCCAGTGGCGGCGTTCCGGCAACTGGATGCCGATCTCGCGCCGGGTCAGCGGAACGGTTCGAATCACCATCCAGCAGGTGGCGTAGAGTGGGATGGCGGACAAGAGATACCACCACTCCTGGGGAAATGAGCCGAGTGGCATACCAAGCGACACGATGCGGATGACCGGGGCAATTGATAGCGAGAGAAAAAAGCCGCGTTCCCACCAGGCGCGGTTGATGCTCGCCTGGATCAGGAGATTGACGAGAATGAAGATGTGACAAATGACGCCGAGCGTTGGATCGATGAGCGCGGTAATGAACTCGGCGAGTCCGATTGCCGCCAGGTAGAGGATCGCGACATGCGCCGTTTCGAGGCGCAGATGACGCAGTCGCCAGCTAAAACCCGCGCCGACGGATCGGTCGAGCTCGATTGGTTGCAAGATATCCCTCGTGCTCACTCAGACCGCCTCAGCGCTTACCGCTCTCCTCGAACGAACCATGTCTCGACTCGAATTGGCGGACTTCGCGTTGACGATCGTACCGCGTGGTCACGGCGTCCGGCGTGAGGCCGGTATGACAATCTTGTAACATGGGCGCCAGATTCGTCCACCTGCTCCAGGCGTTGGCCCCAAAATTGCGCCGGGAACGCGGGCAAATCCAGCGGAAAAAGAGATCGAAAAAGCGCATTCGTCTGCGGAAAACGATACAACGCACAGCGCAATTAATTTTCCTGGGGCTAGCGTAATCAGTGAGAACCCTCTACAATCGAGTTCAGGGTGTCTTGAGATATAGGCACGTTCAGGCAGGCAGAGGCTCGATCTCGCACCACGGTTTCTCAAGGAACAGGGGGCAGAGCGGTCGGGTTATCGCATTGGTTTGCCGGCGCTCGACATCGGCACTCGAGGGGACCCAGCCACGTCAGAGCGCAGGCACCTACCGTCTGGACGCGGGGAAAACGCTATCTCAAGCTGCTGAATCACCCAAGGGAAGAGCACCGTCGGTTCTGACGACGGCTGTGAATACGCATCGGCAACTGAACGACGACGCGAAATCCAGCACCGGCGGATCATATGATTCGTCCCGCGGAATGTCCGAGTCGTTTTTGACGATGTACATAATGCGCGACGACGTCACGAGCCCGCCTATGCGTCGATTTCCGACGACAGGGGTGGGTATATGTCCCAAACGGGCTATTGTCTGACGTTTCTGGCTCGTTAGAATGGACGATAGGCTACCCTGCTGTTACTGAGCGGCTAATAGTGCCGATCGGGCTACACGAAGTTGG
>JAICWZ010000605.1 GCA_025966355.1 Thermomicrobiaceae bacterium | reverse complement strand
TTGATCGGCGAGCAGAAAGACACAGCGGTAGCCGGCTGCCAGCTTCTCGGACACAATCAGCCCAAGCGCCTGTAACGGCCGTTCCCGGCTCTCGTCGATCAGGCAAATGTGTTCGTGAGGAGTATGCGTATTCAACGGCGATCCTCCCGACAACAATTACCATAACCACGCTTAACCAGCGCTTATGCCAGGTTGCTACGCGCCAGCCAGCACGATTTCTGTCCGGTTTGTAATAAAAGCAGGAGCGAACGTCGGAACACAACGATCGCGACACCGTTCGCCGCACCGCTATTGGTTCACTGAATCGGGTGCAAAGTAACAACGATTGGCGGCTAGAATATCACACGGTCAAAGAAAACGATATACCACTTTCGAGGTATTCTTCGGTCGGACGATCAGCGTGCGACTGGCGTTTCGCACCAAATCGCAAGCAGCCAACTCGATTGGTTGAAGCCGGCCCCTTCATCGTGCGATGATCGCGGAGGCGGATTGAACGAGGCACTCGACGTGAACACGTGCGGGGATGGTGTTGTCGAGCGAGTGTCGTTTTTCGTGCCGGTGTTCGGCTCATGGAATGAAAGGCGACGTCATGGCGAATCAGAATGACGTGTTGTCCGACCGCACGCGGGATGTGTTGTCGGAAGTCTCGGCCGACCGGTTGATGGAGTTCAACACGAATATTGCCCGCTGGGTTCGCTCCTCCGGCAGCGAGGACGAACTGAAGGCATTCGACTACATCGATCAAACTCTGAAGAGCTGGGGCATCCCGACCGAGCGCTACTCGACTGTCTGCCTCGTGAGCTTACCTGGAAAGGCGTCGCTCACGCTTGCCGAAGGTGGCGAGTCGCTCACCTGCATCACGCATTCGTTCTCGACGACCACGCCCGCGCGAGGGATCGAGGCGGAGATCGTGTATGCCGGTGCCGGAAACGAGGCGGGGTACGAAGGGATCGACGCGCGCGGCAAGTTCGTGCTGACCGATGGTCTGGCGGGCCCACCGAAGGTTGGCCCGTCCGAGCGGCATGGTGCGGCCGGCGTGATCAACATCAGTGGCCCCGAGATCCACGAGATGATCCTCTCGCCGGTCTGGGGCAGCCCGACGACCGACACGATCGATCTGTTGCCGACGCTGCCGCACGTTTCGATCGATAGTGCGAGCGGCGATCGGCTCAAAGAGTTGCTGAAACAGGGGCCGGTGCGGGCGCGAATGACTACTGAGGTCGATACCGGCTGGCGGCCGTTGCCGACGTTGGTGGCGACGATCGAAGCGACCGAGCCGACCGATGAGTACGTGATGTTCAGCGGGCATGTCGACTCGTGGTACTACGGCGCGATGGATAACGGCAGTGCCAATGCCTCGATGATGGAGGTTGGTCGCATCATCAATAACCACCGCGATGCGATCAGGCGTTCGCTCAAGCTGGCGTTCTGGTCGGGACATTCCCACGCACGCTACGGAACCTCGACCTGGTATGCCGATGAGTTCTGGTTCGATCTGCATGATCACTGCGTGGCGAACGTCAACATCGACGGCCCGGGCGCCATCAACGCGACGGTCCTG
>JAICWZ010000208.1 GCA_025966355.1 Thermomicrobiaceae bacterium | reverse complement strand
ATGCTGCGCCGGGCCGAGGGCCAGTTCGCTTCACAGGAGATCGTGACGCGCCTGCCCGATCATTCGCGGCAGCGCTCCACCTACGGCGAGACAGCACGACGCATTCGGCAACTCATGACCGTCCTGCGTGGACTCGGCGTCGAGCGCGGTGATCGGGTCGCGACGCTCTGCTGGAACCATCAGCAGCATCTGGAGGCGTATTTCGCCATCCCGATGATCGGCGCTGTGCTCCACACGCTCAATTTGCGTCTCAGCCCCGACGACATCGCCTACACCATCAACCACGCACAGGATCGCGTGCTGATCGTCGATGCGTCGCTGCTGCCGCTTTTCGACGCAATCCGGCCGCATGTGCAGTTGGAAGCGGTCATCGTGGTCGGCGAGGGCAACCTGCCCGAAGGCGCGATCGCGTACGAGCAAGCGCTGGCGAACGCTGCCGAGTGCCGGGCTGATATCCCGCTCGCTGAACATGACGCGAGCGTCCTCTGCTACACCTCGGGCACGACCGGCCGGCCGAAGGGCGTCGTCTATTCGCATCGCGCCATCGTGCTCCATTCGCTGGTGAGCGGACTCGCCTGCGCTCTGGGGCCGACCGAACGCGATTCGGTGCTCGTCCTGGTGCCGATGTTCCACGCCAATGCCTGGGGCTTCCCCTACACCTGTACCTTCGTTGGTGCCAAACAGGTCATGCCGGGCGCGCATCTCGACACCGCCGGGCTGGCTGAACTCATCAACACCGAACGGGTGACGCAGTGCTGGGCTGTGCCGACTGTCTGGCTCAACCTGCTGCAGTACATGGACCGCAACCCCGGCGCCTGCGATCTCTCGCACCTGCGTACGCTCGGCACCGGCGGGCAGGCGATGCCGGTCGAAGCGATTCGACGCTTCAATGAAGAGTTCGGAATTCAGGTCGCCTCCGGTTGGGGCATGACCGAAACCGGCCCTTTCTCGACCGCGGGCACGCTCGTCGAAGAGTCGGTCGGGGTCGATGGTGCCATGCAACACCGCTACTTGCAGAGTTGCGGCGTCGCCCTGCCGCTCACCGAGCTGCGCATACGCGAGAACGGCGTCTCGCTGCCGCACGACGGAACCGCGGCCGGGGAACTGGAGGTGCGCGGCCCGTTCGTCGCCTCCGCCTATTACAACGACGAAGCGTCCGCCGAGAAGTTCACCGACGATGGCTGGCTGCGCACCGGGGATATCGCCAGCATCGATAAGCAGGGACACCTCGATCTTCGCGATCGCGCCCGAGACGCCATCAAGTCGGGCGGAGAATGGATCAGCTCGATCGCGCTGGAGAACGCGCTTATGGCGCACCCGGCCGTCTCCGAAGCCGCCGTCATCGCCGCCACGCACCCGACCTGGCTGGAGCGGCCGATCGCCATCGTCGCCCTCAAAGAGGGCGCGCAGGCGACCGACGAGGAACTGCGCGCCTTCATTTCGCCGGATTTCGCCAAATGGTGGCTGCCGGATGCCATCGTCTTCATCCCAGAAATCCCCAAGACGTCGACCGGCAAGTTCCTCAAGTCGGCGCTCCGTGAGCGGTACGGTGCGATCCTGCTCGATCGCGACTGACGTATACATGACGTCTGCCCCTTGCTTTGCACACTACGTGTACATACACTGTTGCAAATACTCGTAGGCTGCAATTCACGCGCTGGCCGTCGCGATCGGTCAACGTTGGTAAGGGGGAGACTCGTGAAGCTCAAACGCCTGGTGGTCGTGTGCGCCGTTGGACTCACAGCGTTGGCGTTTCAGACACCTGCCGCGCTGGCGGCTCGACCCGATATGTGTGTCAGTATTCTCGGGCATGTCGCGAAACAGACCGGCAGTAGTACGTGTTCCACAACCGGCCGCAGCCTCGCGATCGCGACCAATGGGAGCAACGCCGGGGCGCAGAACAACAGCACGGCGTTCGCACAGAACAACTCCGTCGCACTCGCTACGAATCGTTCGAACGCCTACGCCGCGAATAGCTCCAGCGCGGTTGCCACCGATGACAGTTCCGCGACGGCGATAGATGATTCAGCTGCGTCGGCACAATCCGATAGTAGCGCCACCGCCGTTGATAGCTCAGCTGCTGCCGCGAGCAACAACGGCACCGCGATCGCCCAGCACCAATCCGCCGCCGCCGCCAATGAAGGCGGCACCGCCACCGCCCTGTATCAGTCGGCCGCCGCTGCGGATACAAACGGCACCGCGATCGCGGCGTTCAGTTCAGCGGCCGCGGCCAGCACCGGCGGCCTGGCAATCGCCTTCTTCGGCAGTGCAGCGGCAGCCTCCAACGGCGGAGTCTCGATCCAATACTGAGAGCGTCGTCAGTCGCGACTGCCCCCACGAGAACAGCTCGTGGGGGCAGCGACGCATTTAATCAACGTGCAATTTGTGGACGGTTTTACGCCAGCCAGCTGGCCGGTTCGGTCAGCGCGGCACGGAGCGCGGCCCAGAGCGTCTGATACTTGTTCCAGGGCGAATCGCCGCCGACTTCGATGCCGGTCGGCCCGAGCCGCTCGATACCGGCGATGCGCGAGGCGCGGTCGCACTGCGGCACGGTAAAGAAATCGACCTGGAGCTGGAATTCGGGCAGCTGGTAGAACTTCGCCGTATCCAGATTCTCCAGCGCCCGTTTGGCCGCCGCCGTGATCTCCGGCAGCGTCGCCGATGGTGGGCGACAGATGGCAGCACTGGTGCCGACCGCCTCTTTCACCGCCACGGTCTCGATCTGCTCACCGAGGAACGCTTTGGCTTCGGCCATCGTCGTCGTGTCACCGGTCACCATGATGACCGGAATGCCGAGCGAGCCGAGCACGGCAGCGTTCAAGCCGGTTTCGCCGTGCGGCTTGCCGTTGATGCGCAGTTCCGCAACGGCTGCCCCGGCGATCGTGTGCGGCGCGATGGCGCGCGGTGTCTTGGCCATGGCGTGATAGCCGACCAGCACCGCCGCATCGAACTTCCGGCTATCGGCCGCTTCGATCTGGCAGTGATCCTTGGCATTGCCGCTGCCGGTGAGCAGATGCGACTTCGGATGCATATCTTCAAAGAGCAAGTTGCGCATCGGGCCGTGACCATCGACAACCAGCACATAGTCGGCCCCTGCCTGCACCAGCCCTTCGATCGCCGCATTTGCATCGGCAGTCATCAGCCGCCGTCCGCGATCATATTCACGCTGGTCGGAGCCGAGCATGTCGCGATGAACAATGCCGGTGATCCCCTCCATATCGACCGAGACAAAGACGTTCAAATTCGTCCCCTTTCGTAGCGCCTATGACGTCTGGAGTGGCTCGGCAACGCCGGTCGCGATCATCGCGGCGCGGCTGATGTCGCCGATTGTCTTCTCGCCCACATGCTGATCGGGCAGCGCCTCGCAGTAGACGCTCACGATCAGCGTCCCAGCCGGTGTCGTAATGAAGCCGGCATCGTTGGTCACACCCTTGATGCTGCCGGTCTTGGAGCCCCAGCGAATCTCTTTACTTTCCGGCAGATAGCGTGAGATGCGCCGCGTGTTCTGCTGCTTCTCCAGCATGGCGATCATCTTGGCGCACGAATCGGCCGAGGCCGCCGTGCCGTCGAGCAGCGCCTTGACGACCCGCGCATAGTCGTTCGGCGTCGCCCAGTTCTCCTGCTGCTTCCCTTCGGCCGGCTTGCCCTGCATCTTGCGCGCGAGATTCGAATTCGTCATTCCGAGTTCCTGCATCGTCTCGTTGACGGCATCCATACCGGCCATATCGATCAGGATGTTCGTCGCGGTGTTGTCGCTGATCGAGATCATCAGGTAGATGAGGTCGTTGAGCGTCAGCGGAATGCCGTGGTGCAGATGCAGAATGACGCCGCTGCCGACGGCGATATCTTCGGCCTTGAGGATGTATTCGTCGTCAAGCGCACGCTCGCCCCGCTCGATCTGGCGGAAGATCTCGATCATCAGCGGAATCTTCATCGTGCTGGCCGCGCCGAACTTACGATCGCCGTTGTGGCTATATGTTTCACCAGACGGTCCGATGATCGAGACTCCGACCGTGCCGCCCGATTCCCCGGCACTCTTGGCGATCTTCTCGACCTCAGCCCATTTCCCCGCGTCACCTGACATGGTTTTCCCCTTCTCGAAGCAAACAAACTCCCTGCCGCGCCATCATACGGGCAATCAAAGAGATAGGGAACGGCAAATCGGGTGACTCGGCCGAACGTTTGTCGTGAAGACACGCCTCGTGCATGCGCACATCGGCCGGGCGTCATCAATGACGCACCCTACGTAGGGGTTTGATTGATCAAACCCGGCGCGCCGTTCAGGCGGCGCCCGTCTCTGCCCACCGCGCTGCCGCGCTCGCTCCGCCTACTTCGACATCATCTCGTTGAGGATCTGGTGGATGGCATCCCAGTCCGGGAGGAGGTAGTACGGCTCGCCGGGCGCGAAGGAGACGGTGGTCGCGCTGAGCAGATTGTAAGAATGGATGTCGTTCGGCGTGATCTTGGAACCGAGCTTGGCGAGCGCCAGCACCTGGGTTGGCGAGAGATCGGTGCGGAAGGTGTT
>JAICWZ010000499.1 GCA_025966355.1 Thermomicrobiaceae bacterium | reverse complement strand
TCCTTGCCGCGAACATCAACCTGACCCATATGGCCGAGGTCGAAGAGTCCGGCCTTCGTCCGCACGGCGTTGTGTTCGTCGATGATCCCGGTAAACTGCACGGGCATATACCACCCGGCAAAATCGACCATCCGCCCACCCAACTCCTCGTGGCGAGCGGCGAGCGGGGTCTTCTTGGGTTCAGGCACGCGCCAGTCTCCTTCCAAAAGTCACAATCAAACCGACCGATTGTAGAGACCGGCCGGTTCTTTCGTCAACCATGCTGATGAGCGGAATGCGCTACACGCGCTCCAGCGAGAGTTTATCCATCTCCATCTGCACCGGCAGCGGATAGTGGCCGGTCAGGCAGGCGGTGCAAAAGCGATTGCTCGGCAGATCGATCGCGTGGATCAAACCGTCCAGGCTGAGATACTTGATCGAATCGACGCCGATCGCTTCTCCGACCTCATCAACCGTCTTATACGCCGCGATCAGATCGTCCCGCCGCGCCATATCCACGCCGTAATAGCAGGGCCACATGATCGGCGGCGCGTGGACACGCATGTGGACTTCACGCGCCCCGTTCTGCCGCAGGAGATCAACCAGCGGTCGACTCGTGGTGCCGCGAACGATCGTGTCGTCGACGAGCACGACGCGCTTGCCTTCGAGCACTTCCGGCAAGGCATTCAACTTCAACTTAACGCCCTGCTCACGCAAGCGCTGATCCGGCTGGATAAATGTACGGCCGATATAACGATTCTTAATGAGCCCTTCGGCGTACGGTATGCCCGACGCTTGCGAATAGCCGATCGCCGCCGGCACCCCTGAGTCAGGAACCGGAACGACGATATCCGCGTCGATCGGATCTTCTTTCCAGAGCTCGGCGCCCATGCGTTGTCGCGCGAGATGCAGCCGGCGCCCCATCATCATGCTGTCCGGGCGGGCGAAGTAGATGAACTCGAAGATACAGGTCGCCTGCTCGCCGTCCCAGTCGATCATCGGGTAGCTGTGAATACCCTCGGCATCGACAACCACGATCTCGCCTGGTTCGACATCACGAACGAACGTCGCGCCGATCGTCGACAGCGCGCACGTCTCGGATGCGATAACCCAACCGTGATCGATGCGACCGATGGAAAGGGGCCGAATCCCTTTGGGATCGCGCACGCCGACCAACGCATCTTCAGTCAAGATCGCGAGGCTGTAGGCGCCAACGAAGCGCGACATTGCTCGGCGTACGCGCGCGGCGATGTCCGGTCCAGGGCTCGTTCCGATCGCCCACGTGAGCGCTTCGGTATCGGTCGAGCCCTCGAATCGCACGCCGTGCTCTTCGAGATCGCGCCGGAGGATCGCGCTGTTGATGAGATTGCCATTATGCGCGACAGCGATGTCGCCATAGTCGCCATGCACAAGAAACGGCCCGGCATTCTTCGCCATACTGGAGCCGGTCGTCGAATAACGGGTGTGCCCGATCGCGATGTGCCCGGTGAGGCGAGAGAGATCGTCTTCGGAAAACGCGGTGTTGACCAGACCCATGCGGGTGTGGATGCGCATTTTTTGGCCATCGGCGCTGGCGATGCCGGCGCTTTCCTGGCCGCGATGCTGCAGCGAATAGAGGCCAAAAAACGTCAGACGCGCAACATCCTCGGAAGGCGCATAGACTCCGAAGACGCCACACTCCTCACGGGGTTCGTCGAACGGCATCAGCGCTGCCCTTCCGAAATCAATTCGTTTCCAAAATCAAGTCTACCACGCACCGGACGTTCACCGGCCGACCGCGACCCACTATTCCAACGCTTTGGTCCACGCATCGTTGATCTCGGTGAGCGAGGTTTCCAGGATAGGCGACAGTACAAGTGATTCTCCGCTGGTGCTGCCAAGTTTCAGATATGGGACACCAAGCTCGCTACACAGCGCTTCAAGCTCACGCTCTCGACCCGCTTCCACCTGGACGATGATCCGAGCGCTTGCCTCGCCGAAGAGCGTCTGATCCGTTCGTCCCCTCGCCCGTTCGAAGAGTCCGCTCAGATCGAAGCGCCCGCCGACCCGACCGCCAATGCAGGACTCGGCCAGGGCCACCGCCAGCCCACCCTCGGAGCAATCGTGCGCCGCGCAGACTAATTGCTGCCGGATCGCCCGGCGCGTCGCTTCCTGCACCGACCATTCGAGCTCAAGATCGAGTGCGGGCGGCGCGCCGGCCGTTCGGCCATGTACGCGCGCCAGGTATTCGCTGCCGCCGAGCGTTGCGTCGAGCGAGCCGAGC
>JAICWZ010000337.1 GCA_025966355.1 Thermomicrobiaceae bacterium | reverse complement strand
GACCTGCGCGTTCATGTTGGCACCGTCCATGTAAACCTGGCCGCCGAACTCGTGCACGATGTCGCAGATCTCGGTGATCGCTTCTTCGAAGACGCCGTGTGTTGACGGGTAGGTGACCATCAACGCGGCGAGGTCGTCCTTGTATTGCTCGGCTTTCGCGCGCAGGTCGTCGACCTCGATATTTCCATCCGAGTCGCAGGCGACGACGACAACCTTGAGTCCGGCCAGCACCGCGCTCGCCGGGTTGGTGCCGTGCGCCGAGGAAGGAATCAGGCAGACGTTGCGATGGCCCTGCCCGCGCTCTTCCTGGTAGCGCTTGATAACCAGCAGGCCGCTGTATTCACCCTGCGAACCGGCGTTCGGCTGCAGCGACACGGCGGCGAAACCGGTGATTTCGGCGAGCATCTTTTCGAGCCGCTGCGTCAGTTCGGCATAGCCGAGCGCCTGATCGCGCGGCACGAACGGATGGATCTTGCCCAATTCCGGCCAGGTGACCGGCTCCATCTCGGCGGTCGCGTTCAGCTTCATCGTGCACGAGCCGAGCGGGATCATCGAGACGGTGAGCGAGAGATCTCGCCCTTGCAGGCGCGTCATGTAGCGCAGCATTTCGGTCTCGGAGTGATAGCTGTTGAAGACTGGATGGGTCAGGTATGGCGTGTCGCGTGCCAGCTTCTCGGGAATCGAGGTTTCGGCGGAGTCGGCCAGTTCCTGCGCCGTGAAGTCGGGCGCCGCGCCATGATTGAAAACGGCGAAGAGATCATCGAGATCGGCGGCCGTGACCGTCTGATCGAGCGCGATGCCAACGGTGTGATCGTCGAAGACGCGCAGGTTGATCTGGCGCAGCTCGGCGAGGGCTATGATGTCGGTTGCCTGCTCGTTGCCGAGTCCGACGCGCAGCGTATCGAAGTATGGCTGTTCGCCAATCTGGTAGCCGAGGCGCGTGAGCCCAGCGGCCAGCGTCGCGGTCAGGAGATGCACACGATCGGCGATCGACTTGAGACCGTCAGGGCCGTGGTAGACAGCGTACATGCTCGCCATGATGGCGAGGAGCACCTGAGCGGTGCAGATGTTGCTCGTTGCCTTCTCGCGGCGGATGTGCTGCTCGCGCGTCTGGAGCGCCAGGCGGACAGCCGGGTTGCCCTCGACGTCTTTCGAGAGCCCGACGATGCGTCCGGCCAGCTGTCGCTTGTATTCGTCGCGCGTCGCCAGATAGGCGGCATGCGGGCCGCCGTAACCGAGCGGTACGCCGAAGCGCTGCGTGTTGCCGACGACGACGTCGGCTCCCCACTCGCCCGGTGCGCGCAGCAGCACGAGGCTGAGAATATCGGCCGCGACGACGACGAGCGCGCCGGCTTCGTGCGCCTGTTTGGCGAAGCCCTCGTAATCGAAGACGGCACCGTCGTTGGCCGGATATTGCACCAGCACGCCGAAGACCGGGTTGCTGCTGAAATCGAAGGTGCGATAGTCGCCGATAATGAGGTCGATGCCGATCGACTTGGCACGAGTCTTCACCACTTCAATGGTTTGCGGATAGCACTCGTCGGAGACGAAGAACGCCTGATCGAGATGCCGTCCGCGACTCTTGACCGCGTAGCAGAGCGTCATCGCTTCGGCGGCCGAGGTGCCCTCATCGAGCATCGAGGCGTTGGCGATCTCCATACCGGTCAGGTCGGAAACCATTGTCTGGAAGTTGAGGAGCGCTTCGAGACGGCCCTGGGCGATCTCCGCCTGGTACGGGGTGTACTGCGTGTACCAGCCCGGATTCTCCATGACGTTGCGCAGGATGACCGGTGGCGTGATGCAGTCGGAATAGCCCATGCCGAGGTAGCTGCGGAAGATCTTGTTCTTGTCGGCGATCTCTCGCATGTCTTTGAGGATGTCGTATTCGCTGCGACCGTTTTCACCGATCGCCGGGTCAACCGAATCAAACGAGAGCGGTCGCTTGGTGCGGATCTGGCTCGGGATCGTCGCATCGATCAGTTCGTCCAATGAGCCATAGCCGAGGAGCGAGAGCATCTCGGTGATTTCATGCTCTCGCGGACCAATGTGCCGGTCCATAAATCGATCTGTATATGCAAGACTCTTCATCGAGATCTGCCCTACACTCCCACACGCTCACCTGCCGATGAGTCCGATCAAAGCGTCTGCTGATTTCTTAAGCGAAACGCCGCAGTCGACCGTGATGATACTACAGGTGCCCAATTTTCTCGCCACGGTCAAAAAAAGTTGACCTTTGCTCCGGCGCGGTTTCGCGCACTGAAATTGCCGCGTCCAATGCTTGACAAACTAATTATATTAGTTTATACACATACTCGACTAGTCTTTACTGGCAGTGCATCGACAAGGAGGACTGTGATGAAGATAACGAAGCATGGCGAGAACTTGGTGCAGTTGACGCGGTTCCCGCTCCTCTTTCCGGTCAACGTCTTTCTGGTGCGTGAGGATGATGGCTTCACGTTGATCGACGCGTCCGTCGGCGGCAGCGCCCCGGCGATTCTCAAGGCGGCGAAGGTGCTGGGTGGCGACATCGTTCGTCTGACGTTGACGCATGCGCACAACGACCACATCGGGTCGCTCGACGCCTTGATCGCGGCGCTGCCGAACGCGGAACTCTCGATGAGCGCCGAAACCGCCCGGGTCTTGAACGAGGCTCGCGAGGCAAAGGCGCGGAAGTCACCGGAGAAGGTGTTGCCCGCGTTGCGTCCGCGTCTGCTCCAGCCAGGCGATCGTGTCGGCTCGCTCGAAGTCATCGCCGCGCCGGGACATTCGGTCGATCACATCGTGTTTCTCGATACGCGCGATCGCACCTTGATTGTGGGCGACGCCTTCCAGACGCGCGGCGGGATGGCGGTGTCGGGGACGGTGAACTGGTCGTTTCCCTTCCCAGCTTTCGCCACGGCCGATAAGGCGCAGGCGCTTGAGAGCGCTCGTGCGCTCCGTTCGTTGCAACCGACCCGCCTGGCGGTCGGCCATGGCAACGCGCTCGCAAGCCCCCTCAATGCAATGGATGCCGCGATACATGTGGCGGAGCGGAAGCTGAACAAGGCGACTGCTCATGCCTAAACGCAACTTGAGCCGCGCGGCCGTCGTGAGCGCGGCGTCCGATCTGCTCGACGAATGCGCCGGATCGGAACTTAAGCTGGCCGACCTGGCCAACAGACTCGGCGTTCGCGTGCCATCGCTCTACAACCACGTTGATGGTGCCGACGACCTGCGGGCGGGCATCGCGCTCTACGGCACGCAAGAACTTGGTCGCAGGCTCGGCCGTGCGGCGATCGGTCGAT
>JAICWZ010000008.1 GCA_025966355.1 Thermomicrobiaceae bacterium | reverse complement strand
GCGCTGCATCGACGAGGCGCTCGCTTCGGCTGGTCTCAGCGCCGGGCAGATCGACCTCATCATGCACACCGGCGGCTCGTCGCTCATTCCACGCTTCCGTCGCCTGCTGGCCGAGACCTTCGGCCCCGACAAGCTGACCGGCCAGGATGCCTTCACCTCAGTCGCCGCCGGTCTCGCATTGGCTGCGCAAGAGTTTTAGAGCCGAAGCAACTCTTGTCATTCTGAGCCGCAGCGAAGAATCTCCTCTCCGTTTCCCATACGTCGAGAGTAGGGGAACGCAAAAGAGATTCTTCGCTGCGGCTCAGAATGACGAAAAGTGAGTGGCGGTGCGTCCTGGCCGCCGAGGGATCAGATGACGACGTAGCCTTCGGCGTCGCGGTCGACGAGGCGGCTGGCGTAGCGACCGATGTCGGGCAATGACGGCAGGAGTTCGCCGAAGAGGATTTCGTTGAAGGCGTTGTGCTCCTCGCGGCGGTCCCAGCGCTCGACCCAGACGTAGTGGAAGTCTTCATCCATGCGCACCAGTTCTGACGTGATGCAGCCCGTTGTGTCACGCGCGCGCAGGACGATCGTGCCGAAGTCGCGCTCGAATGAGCGTTGATGGCCCTCTTCGACTTCAAAGAAGCTCAGGTCAATAAACATGGAGCGCCCGCCTCTCTTCCGTGTTGCGCGCAACTGTCACCAGTCCAGCAGTTGACCTTCCCATCCCACGTGCGACACTTACGGCGTTCGGCGCTTCCGTGTCGTCGCCCAGCCACGGTGGGGGCTCGTACGGAGATTGTACAAAGACCGGCACGGACCGAACCCGAACATTGGTTGTTCAGCATTCATCGACGCAGGAATGAGCGTGACCGAACCAACGTCCCTGCAACTCCCAGCCGAACTCTATCACCGTCTGCTCGCGCATCTTCGCTCGACGTTGCCCCGAGAGGGTTGCGGCCTGATTGCGTTCGACGCGAACGGCGCCGTCGAACTCTTCCCCGGTACGAACACGGAGGCGAGCGAAACCCGCTACAATATGGATCTGGCGGAGGTTGTGGCGGCGTTCAACGAGATCGACCGGCACGATTGGCGCTTAGGGGCGATCTATCATTCACATCCGCAATCCCCGGCACGGCCGTCGGCGACCGATCTTTCATTTGCGTTCTATCCTGATGCCCTGATGGTGATCGTCTCATTTGCCGTTGAACCGCCCGATCTGCGTGCGTTTCGAATCGATGAGGGGATTACCGAGGTGCCGGTCGTCGTGGTCGAGGACTGAACTGCCAGTTTTGGCGCGGCGACTGCGTGGATAAACCGCGAGTCGGTGGTTCGTGAAGGACAAGAGACGGTGAAAGTGGAGAGACAGAAAGTTGTCGGCGTTCTCGGCGGCATGGGACCGCTGGCGACGGTCGATCTGTACCAGAAGATCATCGAAGAGACGCCTGCCACGCACGATCAGGAGCATCTGCACGTCATCATCGAGTCGAACCCGGCGGTGCCCGATCGTTCGGCGGCGCTTCTGTCCGGCGGTGAAGATCCGACGCCAATGCTGCTCTCCGGCGCCAAAAGGCTCGCCGCCGCCGGGGCCGATTTCATCGTCGTGCCGTGCAATACGGCGCATGCCTTCCTGCCGCGCATCGCACCGGAACTCGATATTCCGCTCATCAGCATGATCGACGAAACGGCGAAGACGGTTGCGGCGGAATTGCCGGGAAGCGTCGTCGGTATCCTGGCGACGGCCGGAACGATCTGGACGCGACTCTATCAGGACGCCTTCGAGCGAGTCGGGCTGTCGTCGGTCGTGCCGGACGAGGCGGGCCAGGCGCGGGTTATGGACGCGATCGCGGGTGTCAAGGCAGGCCGGATCGGAGCCGAGCAGACGGCACTCGTGCAGGCGACGGCGGCCGAGCTGGTGGCGCATGGTGCGGAATCGCTGATTGTCGCCTGTACGGAATTGCCGTTGATTCTGATGCAACAGCATGTGACGGTGCCGCTCTTCGACCCGACCCGCATTCTGGCGCGGTCGGCCGTCACAACTGCGCTCGGGAGCGCGCTGGTGCCAGAAGGGGCGGGCCGCTGATGAGCGAGGAGCGCGAGCAGATGCTGGAGCGCATGGGCAGACTGCCCGAACGCGTGATCCGGCTCATCGAACAGGAATCGCTCGACGAACTGCGCCGGGCCGGCCCGAGCGGCTCCTGGGGCGCGGTTGAGCATGTCGCCCACCTGCGCGATTTTGACGACGTCTCGCTCGACCGGATCGATCAGATCCTGAGTGAAGATGACCCCGAACTCGACCTTTTCGATACCGATCTCCGGGCCATCGAAAACGATTACCACGCCCAGAACCCGTTTGAGACGGCGGAAGCGTTCCGGCTTATTCGCTCGGAACTGGTCAACCGGCTCGACGGCCTGAGCGACGATGACTGGCAGCGTACCGCGCATATCCCCAGCATCGGCGACCTTACCCTCGAAACCCTGATCCAGCAGCTCGACCAGCACGACGAGCAGCACTTCCACGCGCTCCGGGACGTGCTCGTGTAAGCACCCGGCGTTCGGTATCCCTCTGCTCTTGTCGCGACCCTGCGCCAACGCAGTTGCGGTCAGTTGCGTATTCCGCAGTTTCTCCCTATACTGTGAAACCAGAATCCCGGTTTACCGCGTTCCATTCGCCATGACTGCCCGGTGGGCACCCTGTAGTTCGCCTCCAGGCTCGGGCGTTCGGTTCGGGATAGGTCGGAGCCGGTTCATAACGTGGCGCCGGTTCGAGTCGCAGGAGCGAAGGAGTGGGGAAATGTCAATCGGCGACAAAACGTTAATCTGCAGGGACTGCGGCCAGGAGTTTGTCTTTTCGGCGGGTGAGCAGGCGTTCTATCTCGAGCGCGGTTTTGTGGAGCCGGCCCGTTGCCCGAGTTGCCGCGCATCGAGGCGGCAGTCGCGCCCAGCGGCCGAAGGCGGCGCCTCGCGCGGCGAGCGGCAGCTCTTTCCGGCCGTCTGTGCGGAGTGTGGCCAGGAGACGATGGTGCCGTTCGAGCCACGCAACGGCCGTCCGGTCTACTGTCGAGAGTGCTTCCAGCGGATGCGTGTTGTCTAGCCTCGAGCGCCCTCGCCGTTGACGCTTCGATCGATCGCGCCAGACCAACCCGCCAGCACGTGTCGCCGCGGATTGTCTCCGGCCCTCGACCGGCCGCGATGAGGAAACGACCAACGTTCGCCAGAACTGGAATGGCCGCCAGGGCTGGAGGAAACGCGCGCCGCTTCCTTATCCATGTCTGCCGCTGAGGTGCGTCCGCCGATTTCCAGCGTCATCCACCCATCAATTGAAATCGCCCTGATCCGCTGATTGACAGCCGGCTGGTCCGGCACTATAGTAGCTGCAGACACAGAATGGTCTGACCAATAGACCGAATTGAAACAAAGGCGGTATCGCTCATGGTCGAGCCGATACGACGGACGCGGCTGTCCCAGCAGATCGTCGCGCAGATCTGCCAGTTGATTCGGCAAGGTCTGTTTCGTCCGGGTGATCGGCTGCCGCCCGAACGCGAACTCTCGGAACAGCTCAAGGTGAGTCGCGCGTCATTGCGCGAGGCGTTGCGCGCGCTGGAAATCTCAGGCATCGTCGAAGCGCGTCACGGCGGCGGCACCTACGTGCGTGATTTCTCCGAGCTGGAGGTGATCTCGCCGCTGGCGCTGGTGTTGGAGGCGAGCGACGACATGGTCGGCGATCTCTGGGAGACGCGCATCATCTTCGAGCCATCGATCGCGGCGCTGGCCGCGTTAAGGGCGACGCCGGCGGATATCGATGCGCTGGCCGTCGTCGTCGATCTACAGTCCGGCCCGTTTGAGGGTGCGAGCGGAAACGAACGCGCCGTCGCGCTCGACCGCGAGTTTCACGGCGCGATCGCGCGTGCTTCACGCAACGAGGTCGCGCTGCGCGTCTTGCACCTCCTCCATCAACTGCTCTATGACGGCCAGCGGCATTTCATTACGTCGTCTGAACGCCGCGCTCACGCCTACGTCGGTCATCGCGAAATCCTCGACGCGATTCGTGCACGGGAGCCGCACCGGGCGCGGGCTGCCATGTTGCATCACCTGCAAGAGGTCGAGGCGTTCATCCTCAGCGAAGTCATCGGCGATCCGCACGGCCCCCGCCCACGCGACGATTGATCCAGGTTCGTAGGGCAAGCGCGGGCGCGGTTCCTCTCTTGACAAGCTCAGACACTCCTTATACTCTAGTAACAAGCTAACTGTTAATCAATTGATTCGCCGCGTTTCTTGGCGATCCACGCGATCCGAGCCGCGAATATCAGAACCGCGTAGAGGAATTCATAAAACCCCCCTCATCGTGATGTGCCGTGCAATTGAAACATCGCAGCCTGTGCCGTAGATTCGCTTTCGATCGGAACGTCATCGCGTTGTTTGAGCGTCTGTCTCTCTGCGTCGCGACTGGTTGATATGTCCGGCCTCGATCATCAATAGCGATGCGTCAGCAGGCTTCGCTGACGCCAGCAAGAGGGGAGTCGTCGATGATGCCGCACGATGGACGAATTTCGCGAGACGAACTCGATGGCACTCGCGCGATGCAGGCGGAGGCGGAGATCTCGTCGGCGCGCGCTGACGAGCGGAGCCGCCAGGCGCTCGAGTTTGGCCTCGAGTCCGCCGCGACGATCCGTGATCGCAAGATTCCGCTCTTCAACCGGAGCCGTTGGGGGTTCACCAATAGCGGCATGTTCATGTCGTCGCCCTTTCTGGCGGATATGCGCGAGCTCGGAGGTCAGGATGTCGCGATCATGGGCGTGCCGCTCGATACCGGCACCACCTTCCGGTCTGGCACGCGTTTCGGCCCACAGGCGTTGCGGCAGTCGTCGGGCGGCAGTTACAACCCGAGCCTGGGGATCGATCTGCACGAGTCGCTGAACATGGTCGATGTCGGCGATGTCTCGGTCATCCCGGCCAACATCGAGAAGAGCTTCGACCAGATCGCGCTCGCCATCGGCTACCTGCACGAGCGGAACGTCTTCCCGGTCGTCCTCGGCGGCGATCACTCGATCGGCTATCCCGATATTCGCGGCATCGCACCGTATATCGACGGCAACGTCGGCATTATCCACTTCGATCGGCATAGCGACCTGAGCGAATATTCGGTCGACGAACGGATGCATGGCTCGCCCTTCTTCCATGCGACCAACATCGAGAACGCACCGCCAGGCAACCTCGTGCAGATCGGGATCGGCGGCTGGACCGGCTCACGCGAGGGTCTCAAGAACGCTCGCGAACGGCAGGCGACGGTCATCACACTGGATGACGTCGATCGCTTCGGGGTCGATCGGATCGCCGAGTATGCGCTAGAGATCGCCTGGAAGAACGCGAAGTGTGTCTATCTCAGCTTCGATATCGACTGCATCGATCCCGCCTTCGCGCCTGGTACCGGTACACCGGAACCCGGCGGCTTTCTGCCGCGCGAGGTGATGCGCCTGGTGAAGATGATCACCGGCGAAGGGCTCGTCGGCATGGAAGTGGTGGAGGTGTCACCGCCGTACGACCTATCGAATAACACGGCCCAGCTCGGCGGACGCATCATCATGGACGTCCTGGCGACGCTGGTGCTCAACCATAAGCTTGGAACGATCGCCTCGAAGCAATCAGAGCCATCGGAGCCAGCGGAAGGAGATGCCGCACTCACTGACGATGCATAGTCGAGTAACTCGAATCGTGCCGTTTCGCTGGATATTGATGGCCTCACGTCATTCTGCTCCCTTCGTCTCATGCGTACGCTCATCTATTGAGGAGGAGACGGTCATGGACGATTCGCTTGTGCGTTCCCTCATCCAGGAGGCAAGGACGCGACACTATACGCGTCGCACGATCCTAAGGCGTGCCGCCGCGCTCGGCCTGTCCGCGCCCGCGATCGCGGCGGTACTGGCGGCCTGCGGCAGCAGTTCCACGAAAACCCCGGCTGTGGGAGGCGGCACCTCCGCCGCGACCAGTGCGACTGGAACGACCGCCGCCGCCTCGGGTAGCGGGGGCATCGTCAACGCGAATACGACGCTCGGTGACAAAGGCATCGGCAACCCGATCATCGATCAAAGCGAATACTGGACCGAGTGGCTCGTCTTCAACAAACTAGTAAAGTACGACGATAAAGGGACCCAGATCCCCGATCTCGCCAAGGAATGGAAGTACAGCGATGACTCGCTGACCCTGACGCTCACGTTGGTTGAGGCGAAGTGGCACGATGGCGAGCCGTTTACCTCGGCCGATGTCCTTTTTACCCTTGACAAGGTCAAAGACTCGAACACCAAGACGAACTATGCGTCGCGGCTGCAGGTGGGCGATAAGTTCGTCACCTGGGAAGCGCCGGACGACCGGACAGTCAAGATTACCCTGAGCGAGCCGTACGCTCCCTTCCTCTACGGTCTCTCGCAGATCGCCATCATTCCAAAGCACATTCTCGAAAAGTCAACCGACATTAACACCGATCCGTTCAACAAGCAGCCGGTCGGCACGGGGCCGTACAAGCTTGTTGAATGGCAACCCGATCAGTACATCAAATACAAACGCAACGACGACTACTTCATGGGGAAGCCGGCCGCCGATGGCTGGACCAACTTTTTCATGGCGAATACCGATGCTGGTGCTGCTGCACTGGACAAGGGTGAAATCGACATGATGTTCACCCCGCCGGAGATGCAACCACGCTATCAAAAGAGTCCGGATTTCGTGCTCCACAACTACGTCTATTACACGCCGATCACACTCGCCTTCAACCACAAACATCCGATCCTGAAGGACATGACCGTGCGTAAGGCGATCGCACAAGCGATCGACAAGAAGACTTTGACCGATACGGTGACGAAAGGTCGCGGACTCATCGCCAACAATCAGTACGCCACCACTGGTCCGCTCGACAAATACAACAATTACAAAGAGGTCGACTACCAGAAGGAGTATCCGTTCGACGTCGCCGCGGCGAAGAAGCTGCTGGATGATGCCGGCTGGAAGCCGGGTGGAGATGGCATCCGGGAGAAGGATGGGCAAAAGCTGTCGTTTACCCTCCTCACGTACTCCGGTTTCACTGAATACATGAACGATCAGGTGATCATCCAGGAATCGCTCAAGCAGATCGGCATTGAGGTGACTCCGAGCGTGCTGGAATACACGACGCTGGAGGGTATGTGGCACGACCCGAACGGGAAGCCGGAAGATCGCGCGATGGAAGTGCAGGAGTGGCCGCACCCCTTTGAGCAGGACCCAGATGTCTACAGCGAACTCGACTCAAAGAATGTTCCGCCCGGTGACGACTACATGTGGTTCCAGGATGCCGATATCGACAAACTCATCGAGCAAGGGCGAACGACCGTCGATCCGAACGCCCGCATCGATGTCTATCATCAACTGGATGTTGCGCGACTCAAAGCGCTACCGGCATTGCCGCTCTATTGCGCTGTCGATGGTTGGGTGGTCAGCAAGAAACTCGGTGGTATTCCCGCAGATACGCCGAGCTTCCGCTGGTATCAGCGTGCCTTCCCAGAAAAGATCTTCAAGCAAGCGTAGCGACGGAGTGAGTTGCACTCGCGGGTGAGGATTCTCAATGACCGCTTACATCGCGCGCAGGCTACTGTGGATGCTTCCGCTCCTGCTTGGAGTGTCGATCATCTGCTTTGCCATGCTCAAGCGGGCACCGGGTGACCCGGTCGGGGCGATGCTAGCGGAATCGCGCGATAGCGGTCGCACGATGACGCTGGCCGATCGTGAGCGTCTGCGGCAACAGCTCGGGCTGAATCGGCCGGTCTATTTGCAGTACGTCGATTGGTTGAAACTAGTCGCGCGCGGTGACTTTGGCACCTCGACGCGCATGAACCAGCCGGTGTCGACGATCATCAAGCAGCGATTGCCGAACACGATGAAGCTGGCCGGGGTTTCGCTCGTGTTGACGCTGCTCATCGCGATACCGCTCGGCATCATCTCGGCCGTCAAGCAGTATTCGATGATCGATTACGTCCTCACCACGTTCAACTTCGTCGGCATCTCGATCCCCCAGTTCTGGCTCGGGCTGATGCTGCTCTACTTTCTCTCGGTGAAAGTCGGCTGGTTTCCGGTGAATGGGATGCATGGCGCCTATGTCGATCCCGGTTTCTGGCCGCATTTCAAAGACTCGGTTATGCATTACGTCTTACCGGTCATCTCAATCACGCTGGCGGGCGTGGCCGGATACATGCGCTACCAACGTGCTTCGATGCTGGAAGTGATGCCGCAGGACTACGTGCGTACGGCACGAGCCAAGGGACTCACGGAGCGGGTGGTAATCCTGAAGCATGCCTGGCGCAATTCGTTGATTCCGATCATCACGCTGCTCGGCTATGTACTGGTCATCATGGTCGAAGGTTCGGTCGTCGTCGAAAACATCTTCTCCTGGCCAGGCATGGGCCAATTGGCGGTCGCCTCGTTGACGCAGCGCGATTATCCGACGGTGATGGCGATCGTGCTGCTCTCGGCGGCGCTGATTCTCGTCGGAACGTTGTTGTCGGACATTCTCTACGCGGTGGTCGATCCGCGTGTGCGCTTCGACTGAGCTGAGCGGGATGAGCGTGCCATGGGTGTAGACGTCCAACGAGCGAGAGTTGTCGCCTGGGATGGTGTGAGGGGCGCGAAGGTCGCGAGCCCACGCGCGATGTTCTGGCGGCGCTTTCGCCGTCATCGCCTGGCGTTTGCCAGCGCGATCTTTCTCGGCTTACTGTTCGCCGTGGCGATCACCTCGCCGTGGATTACCCCATACGATCCGGATGCCACAAACCTGACACTCGCCAGGTTTGGTCGACCGGCCGGGCCGAGCATCGATCATCCGATGGGGACTGATCAGCTTGGGCGGGATTGGATGTCGCGACTCGTCGTCGGGTCGCGCGTATCGCTGACGGTTGGCTTCCTGGCAACCGGCGTGGCGATCGGCGTTGGCACGGTGCTGGGCGCCGTCGCCGGATATGCCGGCCGTTGGACCGATATGCTGATCATGCGCCTGGCCGATATGCTCCTTGCCTTTCCACCGCTCCTCTTCCTGATGGGCATGCTCGTCGGCTTTAAACGTCCGTCGGCAACGGTGATCGCGCTGGTCATCGGCGTGATCGGCTGGATGAATGTCTCGCGGTTGGTGCGTGGAGAATTTCTGACGCTGCGCACCCGAGAATTCGCCATTTCGGCGCGCGCGGTGGGCGCGTCCACCCCCTCGATCATCTTCCGGCATCTGTTGCCAAATGCGATCAGCCCGATCATCGTGGCGGCGACGCTCAGCATCCCGGCCGCGATTCTGGCGGAATCAACGCTGTCGTTTCTCGGATTCGGCATCCAGCCACCGACCGCGTCGTGGGGCAACATGCTGCAGATCGCGTTCGTGCAGATGCGCGATAACCAGGCGTGGTGGATCGGGTTCTATCCCGGCCTGTTCATCGCCCTCACGGTGCTCGCGTTCAATTTCGTTGGCGACGGCTTACGCGATGCCCTCGACCCGCGCTCCTGGAATCGCTGATCAGTGGGCACAAGCGCGATCCGGGCACGGGCCGCCCCATTGTCATTCTGAGCCGCAGCGAAGAATGACGAGAAAAGGAGTAGGCGGAGCCGTTCAGCTCCGCCTTTGGTTCGACGCGAGATCGATCGGTTACTTGCCGATCTGGTCGGCGTACTCGGCTTCCGTTTCGGTGAGGCTCTCGTCGATGATCTGAACGATCCGGTCGAGCTCCTCTTTGCTCGTCGTAAGCGGCGGGGCGACATGCAGCACGTCCCATGTGCGCGTGAGCATCCCCTTCTTGTTGATTCGCTCATCGACTTTGCTGGTGAAGCCGGACTCCTTGGCCCATTTCGCCTTGGTGTCTTTGTTCTGCACCAGTTCGACGGCACAGAAGAGGCCGAGCCCACGCACGTCGCCGACGGTCGGGTGGCTGCGCAGCCCTTCGAGCCGTTCGTAGACGTAGTCGCCCTTCTCTGCGCTCTGCTGCACCAGTCCTTCGCGCTCGAAGATCTCGAGGTTCTTGAGCGCGGCGGCGCAGGCGACGGCCTGACCACCGAAGGTGAGCAGGTGGCCGAGCGCCACTTCCTTCTTGTCCTTGAAGACGTCGAAAACCCGATCGCTGACCGCGACACCGGCGATCGGCGCGTAGCCAGACGAAAGGCCCTTCGCCATCGTGATCATGTCGGGCTGCATGTCGAAATGCTCGGTCGCGAACATCTTGCCGGTGCGGCCGAAGCCGTTGATCACTTCATCCATGATCAGCAGCACGCCATGCTTGTCGCAGATCTCGCGCAGCCGCTGCCAGTACTTCGGCGACGGTACGTGGAGACCGTTGGCCGATGAGATCGGCTCACCGATGACGGCCGCGACCGTTTCCGGCCCCTGGTTGATGATCTCTTGCTCGACATAATTGGCGCACATGATATCGCCCGCTTCGCCTTCGAGGCCGAAGTCGTTGCGATAGTGATTCGGTGAGGGTGTGTGATAGACACCGTACACGAACGGACCGAAGTATGTTTCGTTGCGGCTGGCGGTGAGACTGAGCGCACCCATCGTCATACCGTGGTAGCTGCCACGACGCGCGATGACTTTGTAGCGCTTCGGGAAGCCACGCATCGCCTGCACCTGCTTGGCGATCTTGATGGCGCTCTCGACCGCCTCGGAGCCGCCGGAGCAGAAGTAGATACGGTTCAGATCGCCGGGCAGGATCGAGGCGAGCTTGTTCGCCAGCTGGACAGCCGGGACGGTGGTATAGGACGCACTGGAAGCATAGGCGAGCTTGCCCGCCTGCTCGGCCATCGCGTCGCCGATCTCCTGCCGGCCGTGACCGGCATTGACGACCCAGAGTCCCGAGATTCCGTCGATATACTCGTTGCCGTGAATGTCGACCAGCGTGCTGCCATGAGCATGGTCGAAGACGTGGAGCCCGTCCTGTTCCGCCAGGCGGATCCATTCGGTCGTGTGGATCCAAACGTGGTCGAGCGCTTCCTGTTCGAGCACCGGGGTCGCAGCCGAGCTATTCGCGACGTCACCCATGAGAACCCTCCTTCGTCAAACGCCCTGTCCGTGAGCAACGTCGATATCGTCCGAGCGACGCCCTCGATTGCACGTTGCTGCTTCGCACATACTAACACGACCATGAATGGCCAAATCAACCCCCACGACACGACACTTTCGCCAAATTTCCGGTCCTGGGCAGGCGGAACGACGCCATTTTCGCCATTCCGCGCGTTTTCACCGCTCTTTCTGTCGCTCGCGGTCATTTCGCGCCTCGATTGACTGCGGATCGGTCGACGTAAAAGGCAGGCAATTTCGAGATTACTATCGTGATATGAGCCGTTCGACTCGAATAGCTGCCGATTCGGCAATCATTCGGCGATGCAGGAACCGGATACCCGTGAGATTCTGCGCGTGGCAGCATCCGACCGAACCGCTTAAAAAGCATCTTGACAAGCCAGGGGCGAGGACAGTAACGTACAAACAGAATACGAATCAAGATAAACGGAATCGGCCTGATGCCGATTCAGCACGTATGTGTCCTGGACGATTGTGGTTCTGTTCCTGCCGATTCGGCAGCAAGGAGAGCGCAGCCATGCCGGACAACGATATGCGAGCGGTTCGGCTCATCGCCGACGCGATGTCTCATCGACTCTCGCGCCGGGACATCATTACCCGTGGGCTTGCTCTGGGTCTTTCATTCTCAACGATCGGATGGGTTCTCGCCGCGTGCGGCAAGGGATCGGCGTCCTCAACCGCCACCACACCAAGCGGATCCAGCTCCACGGCCGCGTCCGGCTCATCCGCATCGTCAACCACTGCGGCGACAAGCGCATCCGGTTCGCCGGCGGCCTCAGGCGGAGCGACATCCAACGCGCCGACCGGTGGCACACCGGTGAATGGCGGGACGTTCACGATCGTCTTTCCGGGCGCCACGGCCGATCTCGATCCGCAATCCGCCTACGATAACCAGGCCAGCTGCGTCTTCTTCGGCGTCTACGAGATGCTCATCATGCTCAAGGGAAACAGCACGTTCGAGTACCAGCCGATGCTGGCCAAGGAGTGGGGGCCGAGCTCGGACGGCACGGAGTGGACCTTTACACTCTTCGACAACATCAAGTTTCACGACGGGACGGCCTGCGATGCCGCTGCCGTCGTGAAGTCATTTCAGCGCATGCTCAAGATGGGGCTCGGCCCACACGATGTGATTGGCCGCTTCGTCGACAATCCCGATACCGATATCACCGCGCCGGATGCCAAGACGGTCAAGTTCAAGCTGAAAACCGCCAACCCGATCTTCGAGGCGGCCGTCGCCTCGGAGTACGGCCCGTTCATCGTCAGCCCGGATGCGGTCGATAAACACAAGACTGACCAGGATCCCTGGGCGCATCAATGGTTTATCCAGAACATGGTCGGCACCGGTCCGTACATCGCCGATCAAGTGAACCCGCAAGAGCAAATCGTGCTTAAGCAGTTCAAGGACTATTATCGCGGCTGGGACGGTAACCACTTCGACCAAATCATCTTCCGCGTCGTCGAAGATACGGCAACGCGCCAGCAGTTGATCGTCGGCGGTTCCGCCGATGCGCTCACCAACGCGCTCACGCCGAAAGCGGTCGATGATCTGAAGAAGAACGACGCGCTCCAGGTGCTTGCCTATCCCTCGACGAACGTCAACTGGTCGACGCTCAATGCCGGTGATCGCTTGAAAGACCCGGACGTCCGCAAAGGCTTCTGCTACGCCTTCCCGTACGACGACGTGCGCAACGGCGTGTATAAGGGCCTGGTCACCGAGACGAACGGACCCCTGACGCCGACGACACGCGGCTACGACAAGAACGTCTTTATCTATAAGACCGACCTCGACAAGGCGAAGCAGCTGATCAGCAAGCAGTTCAAGCCGGGCGAGAAGTTCAGCTGGATGCTCGCGTCCGGCGACGATGGAACCAAGTCGGTCGCGACGCTGATGCAGGCGAATTTGCAGCAGATCGGCTTTGACCTGGATATTCGTGAGGTCGAGCGCTCCGCCGAGACGAATCTTGCCTATGGTGATTCCCCACCGGCCCAGCGCCCCGACATCTTCGGGGACTGGGGTTGGTGGCCGGACTACAACGACGGGTACAACGAGATCTACCCGAACTTCTACTCCAAGTCGGCCGGAAGCGCCGGGTCGAACGTCGGCTACTACAACAATCCGCGGCTCGATCAGATCCTCGAAACGGTCGCACCGGGCGTCTCGGACGACCAGTACAACAAGCTGCTGGCCGAAGCCCAGAACATCATGACCGAGCTTGATCCGCCCGCAATCTTCTGGGGCACCGTGCAGTGGTACACGATCATGAACGCAAAGGTTCGCGGATTCGAGTGGAACCCGATCTATCTGAACTCATACTACTTCTACAACATGTACAAGGTGAAGTAGATCGCAGGGCGACCAACCGAAGGGCTCTGGGTCTGATGATCGCTCCCATGCGAGTCATGACACCGGAGACAAGAGAAGGTGAGGTCGAGCCATGCTCGCGCAATTGCTGGTGAAGCGTCTGATCTCGGTGATCTTCGTGCTCATCGGCCTATCGATCATCACCTTCACCTTGTCGCATATCGTGCCGGCCGATCCGGCCCGTCTCATCGCCGGGCCGCGTGCCAGCGCCCAGTCAGTGCAGCTGATCCGCCATCAATATGGCCTGGATCAACCGCTCTATGTCCAGTACTTTAAGTACATGAAGGGGATTGGCACCCTCGATTTCGGTACGTCGCTCTCGACCTTGCGCCCGGTGCGGACCGACCTTGCCCGCTACCTTCCGGCGACCGTTGAACTCTCGCTGACGGCGCTGCTCTTTTCGATCGTGGTCGGCATTCCGCTCGGCATCGTGTCGGCGCTGAAACCGAATACGATCGTCGACTACATCGGCCGCATCATCTCCGTATCCGGTTTGGCGATCCCGGTCTTCTGGCTGGCGCTCATGTGTCAGTTCCTCTTCTTCGCCAAACTCGGTTGGCTGCCGGATGGCCAGCGGTTGCCGGTGAACACCGCGCCACCCCGCGCGATTACGCATCTCTACACCATCGACGCGCTCATCACCGGCAATCTGCCGCTCTTCTGGACCGCGCTGGAACATTTGCTCATGCCCGCCTTCGTCCTCGGCTTCGGCGTGCTGCCGGTGATCACCCGTATGGTCCGCGCCGGG
>JAICWZ010000508.1 GCA_025966355.1 Thermomicrobiaceae bacterium | reverse complement strand
TTCAATTCGACGTTGAGCGGCACGTCGCCAAAGGTCGTTCCTTCAACACGGATATTCGCCCATTTGCGGTCCTTGAGCCACGGCACGTAGTCGCTTGGTCCGACGTGGATATTATCGGGATCCATCGGATAGTCCATCTGGCTGAGGACCGAATTGGTCTTCGAGATCTTCTTCGATTCAAGGCGCTCGCGCTCGAGCATGTTCAGGAAATCGGTATTGCCGCCGAAGTTGAGCTGGTAGGTGCGATCGATGCGAACGCCGCGGTCGGCGAAGAGGCGGGTGAGCATACGATGGGTAATCGTCGCGCCGACCTGGCTCTTGATGTCATCGCCGACGATCGGCAGACCACGATCGCGGAAGCGCTTCTGCCAGTACTCTTCGCGTGCGATGAAGACCGGGATGCAGTTGACGAGGGCGCAGCCCGCTTCGAGGATCTGCTCGACATACCACTTGGTCGCCATCTCGCTGCCAACCGGCAGGTAATTGATCACGACATCGGTCTTGGTATCGCGCAGAATGCCGACGATGTCGGCCGTTGGCCCGGGCGCCTTGGTAATGATCTCGGACAGATACTTGCCGAGGCCATCGTGCGTCATGCCGCGCTGGACCGTGATACCGAGCTTGGGCACATCGGCGAAGCGATAGGTGTTGTTCGGCTCGGCGTAGATCGCCTCTGACAGATCTTTGCCGACCTTATTGATATCGATGTCGAACGCGGCGCTGAATTCGATGTCGCGAATATGATAGCCGCCAAGTTCGACGTGCATGAGACCCGGGACGAACGCCGACGGGTCGGCGTTCTTGTAGTATTCGACGCCCTGCACCAACGATGAGGCGCAATTGCCGACGCCGATGATGGCGACGCGAATCTTGTCACTCACGGTTGCGGATACCTCCACTCCATGTCCATGCCGGCGGTGCCCGCGCTGCCCGAACATGTAGCGGACATCTCGCCACGCGACGAACCTCGTCGCGATCTACGCACTGCGTATACGAGCTGATTGTACGGCGGCGCTGTTTTCGCCGTCAATCACCATATGAGGCTCAGCTGGCAGTTAATTTTCGGATTCTGGTGTTGCGGATTCACTCGGATGATTTCTCTCGAGAATCTGAAGTGCAATTTGCGTAACTCGTTCGACAGAAACTTGATCGAGACACGTTCGAAGTGAGCAACCGTCGCGCCGCCCGAGCGAATATCCGGTGTAGAAGCAAGGTGAACAGGGGATGTCCGAGCGAACGACGACAGCCTTCGCATTGAATAGTTCTGTTGTCTGCATGCTAAGAATCATCGCTCCAAAGGGTTTCCAGGCGTTGTGGTTGGATGGACCGAAGATCGCGAGCGTTGGAGTTGCAGTCGCTGCTGCAAGATGCGTAACCGAACTGTCTGAGCCGATGACAAGTCGGGCACCTGCAACCACGGATGCCAAGACATCGAAGCTCGTCTCACCGACGAGATTGATAACGTCAGTGGACGCGCAAATCAGCTGTGAAGCATCCGACGCGTCGTTTGCACCAACCAAGAGTACGTGATAGCCCGTTTTCGAGCGGATCAAGTGCGCAACCTCGGCAAAGCGCTCCGCAGGCCAGTTACGAGCGCTGCTATAGCCGCCGACGCTCGGGTGGATGACGATGTATGAGTCGACGACGCCATGCTCATCGAGCAATCGTTTGGCAGTCTGCTGTGCGCGTTCGGGAACGGCGATTAGCGGACGTGGGTCGGCCGTGACCGCGCCGAGTTGAGCGACAACATCGAGGTTGTAGTCGTGGACCGACTTGGCGCCAAAGCCATAGTCGATGGCGCGATGTGTCAGGAACGTGCCCTTGCCGTTGTCGAGGCCGGCGCGGATTGGTGCACCAATCGCACGGCAGAGCCAGCGATATTTGAACGCGCCAAAGCTCGTCGTGAGATGCTGGAGCAGGACGATGGCATCATACCCAGCGATGCGGAGGCGTGTGACCAACCTCGTCAGCGTCGCGGCATTTACTGGGTGCAATATCCCGCGAGGATCGTCGAAGGCGTGCTTGTCGATCTCGATGATTCGATCGAGCGCCGGACAGAGCCGAAACGCGGTGGCGCCGTTCGCGGTGGTCAGAACGTCGATGCGCGTCCGTGGGTACGTTGCGCGTAGCGCTGAGATGGCTGCCGTCGCGATAATCGCGTCGCCGAGATC
>JAICWZ010000125.1 GCA_025966355.1 Thermomicrobiaceae bacterium | reverse complement strand
GTGCGTCGTTCAATCCGCCTCCGCGATCATCGCACGATGAAGGGGCCGGCTTCAACCAATCGAGTTGGCTGTTCGCTATTTGGCGCGAAACGCCATTCGCACGCTGATCGTCCGACCGGCGAATACCTCGAAAGTGGTATATCGTTTTCTTTGACCGTGTGGTATTCTAGCCGCCAATTGTTGTTACTTTGCACCCGAGTCAGTGAACCAATAGCGGTGCGGCGAACGGCGTCGCGATCGTTGCGTTCTGCCGTTCGCTCCTGCTTTTATTACAAACCGGACAGAAATCGTGCCGGCTGGCGCGTCGCAACCTGGCATAAGCGCCGGTCACGCGTGGTTATGGTAATTGTTGTCGGGAGGGTCGCCGTTGAATACGCACACTCCTCACGAACACATTTGCCTCATCGACGAGAGCCGGGAACGGCCGTTACAGGCGCTTGGGCTGATTGTGTCCGAGAAGCTGGCAGCCGGCTACCGCTGTGTCTTTCTGCTCGCCGATCAAGATCACGCGGCCTATCGTAATGCTCTGGTCGAAGCGGGCATCGATGTCGATCATTTTCTTGCCCGCGACGCGCTCGTCTGTTCTTCAATCGACGAATTGCTTGCCACTGGCGTTGATTCGGCCGGCGTGATCGGAGAACTCTTCCGCCGTGACTGCGCGTTTGCGCGCTCAGCCGGCTTTTCCGGCATTCTCTTCTGGCTCGATATGAACGCGCTTCCGCCCGACCGCATCTCCCCGGCCGGCATCGATGATCTGCTTACCGACGTCGATCAACCCGATCAGGTGAGTGTCGTCTGCGCCTTTGATCTCGCCCGATCACGGCCTGACCGAATCCTCGACGCATTGCACCAGCATCCCTACATCTCTATTGATCACACGGTCCAGCCGAGTCCGCTGTTCGAGACTCCCAGGACGCCCGCCGAGCATGATCTTCCCGACGAGGTGCTCGATCGACTCCTTCGCTCGCTTCGTCAGCCCGCGGCCGGAGTCCCAGCGAACATTCCCGACGCGATCGATGAAGCGATGCTCCTCGATGCGATTCCCGATCCATTCTTTACGATCGACGGAGATCAGCGCTTTCGCTACATCAACGCGACCGCGCAGCGTCTTTGGAAACAAACGAGTACCGATCTCATCGGAACGCCGCTTTGGGAAGCGTTTCCAGACGCGATTGGTATTTTCGGATACGACCAGATCCAGAGTGTTCTTGAGGATCGGATACCAAGACAATTCGAGATCGAATCAAGCTATCTCGGCTACTGGACCGAAGTACGGGTTCTCCCGTATCGCGACGGTCTCGCGATAACCTATCGCGACATCAGCCAGCGAAAGGAGACCGAAGCAGCGCTCGCGAATCGCGCCCGGCAGCAGGCGGCCGTTGCGGAGCTCGGTCGATTGGCGTTGAGCGGCCTCGGTTACGAATACCTCTTGCGCGAGTCGGTCGCGGGCATCCGCGAAACACTCGCTGTCGATTACATCAGCGTCCTGGAGATGGCACCCCGGGAATCGGGTCTGAGGCTGGTCGCCGGCATCGGTTGGCAAGATGGATTAATCGGAAATCTGCTCGTCGATACCGGCGCCGCGTCGCTGGCCGGCTTCACCCTCGTCGTCGACGGGCCGGTAATCGTCGAGGATCTCACGCAGGAAACGCGCTTCCACGGCCCGGAGTTTCTCGCCAATCATGGAGTGCGGAGCGGTATCAGCGTCGTGATCGGTGGTCAGTTGCGACCGTACGGTGTCCTCGGTGTGTTCACGCGCTCAATCGAGCGCTTTACGCAGGACGACGTCAATTTCTTGCAGGCGGTCGCGAATATTCTCGCCACGGCCTTCGATCATAGTCGCACCGAACAGCTCCTACGCCACCACACCGCGATCGTCACGTCCGCCGAAGATGCGATCATCGGCGAAACGCTCGATGGGATCATCACAAGCTGGAACGATGCCGCGCAACTCATGTTCGGCTATAGCGAAGAAGAAGCCGTTGGACAGCCGATCACGATCATCTACCCGCCTGATCAGCACGCCGGCGCATATGAAGTCCTTGATCGCGTGAAACACGGGCAACGCATCGAACAGATGGAAACGATCCGCCGACGCAAGAACGGCGAGTTGTTCGAAGCATCGATCTCTGTTTCGCCGATCCGGGACTCGGACGGTCGCATCACCGGCGCCGCCAAGATCGAGCGCGATATTTCGGATCGGTCGCGCGCCGAAGCGGAACGCCGTGCCAGCGAAGACCGCCTGCAACTCGCGCTGGATGCCGGCAAGATGGGCACCTGGGATTGGGAGATCGCCAGCGGAACGCTGGATTGGTCGCCCAATATGGTCGCGATGCATGGTTTGCAGCCGGGCGACTTCCAGGGCCGCTTCGAGGATTTTTCGGAGAGGATCCATCCGGAAGACCGCGAACGTGTCTTGAGCCAGATTCAAGCGGCCCTGAACGGTGACGAACTCTTCCGAACGGAATACCGAAACCTGCGACCTGATGGCTCGGTGCAGTGGCTGGAAGCACGCGGGCGCGTCTCGCGGGGACGCCTCAATCTACCCGACCACATGAGCGGCGTCTGCATCGACGTAACCGAGCAGGTTCGCTTGCGCCAGCAAATTGCTCGATTCGCGGCCGCGACGGTCGTCGAACGCGACCAGCTGCAACAGGTGATCGATGTCATCCCCGAAGGTGTCGTCATCATCACCTCCGAGGGCCAGATCGTGATGAGTAATGAGGCCGCGCACGAAATTTGGGACGACCAGTTGTCGGACGTCGATATCCGTGCACATGCACGTTACGAAGGCCCGCCCGATCCGCATGGACCGCATCGCTTCGCGGATCTGCCGATCTGGCGTTCGATCGTCTCTGGGGAATATGTCCTCGGGGAACAGATCATAGTGTCGCGGCCCGAAGCATCCGAGCCAATCCAACTCCTGTTCAACAGCGCGCCACTGCGCGATGAACGCGGACGGATCACCGCCGCCGTCACCACGTTCCAGGACATCACCGCCATCAAAGACTTCGAACGACAGAAGGACGAATTCCTGCAGACGATTTCACACGACCTCAAGAATCCGCTGACGTCGATCAAGGGGAACGCTCAGCTCTTGAAGCGACGCGCGCAGGCCAGCGCATCCGGCCTCGTTCGGATCGTGGACCGGATCGAGACATCGTCGGATCAAGCCACCGCGCTCATCGAAGAGCTCCTCGATATCACACGCCTGCAGATGGGGCGCCCTCTCGATCTGGTACGGAAGCCCACGCCGGTGAATCAGTTGGTGCGCCGCACCGTCGATGAATTCCGCGTGACATCCGATCGACGTCGATTCCGCATTGTGTCGGGGCAAGACGTGATCGTCGGCTCTTTCGACGAACATCGTATCGCCCGCGTCCTATCGAACCTCTTGTCGAACGCGGTCAAATACAGCAACCCCGAGAGTGAGATCGTGATCACGACGTCGGTGCCGGATGATGCCGGCGAATGGTTGGAGATCAGCGTTCTTGACCATGGCATCGGCATTCCGGCGACTGATCTGCCGCTCCTCTTCGAACGCTTCCGACGAGGTTCCAATGTCGAAGGGCAGATTCGCGGCTCGGGCCTTGGCCTCGCCAGCTCCAAACAAATCGTCGAGCAGCACGGCGGGACGATCACAGTTGAAAGTGAAGAAGGTCGCGGCTCAACCTTCACCGTCCGCCTGCCGCTCGCATCGCTCTCCGAAATGAGTGAACGCGCTTAGTCGACTTCGCCGCGCATCGCTCCGATGAACGTCACCATTGCGGCCCCCGTCTTGATGCCATTGATGAAGCGATCGAGCTCCATATTTTCATTCGGTGCGTGATTCGATTCGTCGGCATTCGCATACGGCACGCCGAAGGCCGGCATTTGCAGTACTTTCGTGAAGACGTAATTCGGCAGGCTGCCGCCGGCGGTCGGTTCGAGGATCGGTGCCTCGCCATGCACGGTCGTGAGCGCGCGGATGATCGGCGCCGCGTACGGTGAATCGAGTGGAGTCTTCGACGGGTCCATTGAGCCTTGTCGAATCAGCTTGACACCCGGGGCGTGCGCCGCTACATGTGCGCGAACCTTCTCGAAGATTTCATCGCCCGTCTGAGCTTCAACGAGGCGGATATCGCACTTGGCGAACGCCTCGTGCGGGAGCACCGTCTTCGAACCGGGCCCGCCATAACCGCCATGCAAGCCATTGATCGTGAAGGTCGGCCACGACATCAGCCGCTCGAAGAAACCTCGCTCCAACGGTTGATCGAGATCCGTGAGATTCAGCGAGCGTTTTACATCGGCCAGGTCGACCTGCAACTTCGCCAGCGCTTGCTTCTCCAGTGGGGAGAGTGGCTCGACGTTGTCGTAAAAGCCGTCGATTGTCACTTCGCCCTTGTCGTTTTTCATCGTTTGTAACAGGTGCACCAGCGTCCAGATCGGGTTCGGTACGATACCGCCCCAGTTGCCGGAATGCAGATCGCGATTGGCCCCGGTCGCCTGAAGTTCGAAGCTGAGCACCCCGCGATTGCCAAAATTGATCGTCGAGCGTCCCGATTCGTCGACCGGTCCGTCGCTGGTGATGACGAGATCTGCGTGCAGAAGATCGCGATTGGTGGCGATGAAGGATGGCATCTGCGGGCTGCCAATCTCTTCTTCGCCTTCGAGCAACACTTTGACGTTGCACGGCAGTGCGCCGCGCACAGCGAGCAACGATTCGAGCGCCAGAATCTGGGCAAAATGCTGCCCTTTGTTGTCGCCGACGCCACGCGCGTAGAGCCGCCCATCGCGAATGGTCGGCTCGAACGGCGGCGATACCCATTCGTCCAGCGGGTCGGGCGGCTGGACATCGTAATGCCCGTACAGGAGCAACGTCGGCGCGCCCTCGGCTTCCAATCGCTCGCCGTAGACCATCGGCCAGCCGTCGGTCGGCATGACGCGCGCATTGAAACCAAGATTGTTGAGCACACCCGAGATAAACTGAGCGACCTCGGCGATGCCGACCCCATGCGCGCTGATACTTGGGCGGCGCACATAGTCGATCAACCGCTCGATAAACGCCTCGCGGTGCGCATCGACATAGCTGAACACGCCGTCCAATTCCCCATTCGCACTCGTCATTACGCGTCCCTTCACGATCACCACCGCCGGTCGTCATTGCCCGGCAGGCCGGTCGCTCCCCATGCGCCCGACCGGTTCAGTCTGCGAAGCTGGTCGTCGATTGTCAATCTCCGTTCCGTTTCGTAGGGGAGCAACCCGTGTGCTCCCACGGTCGCCGTTGTTCCGGCGACCGCGTCTCCCCGTTCGAGCGCCATCGTCGCTCATCCGAAGGCCGTCCAACCTGGCCCACGCGCGTGACCAATGACGCCATCATCGGGGACACGACGCCGTTCCAACGTCGGTTTGTTCCATCGACAACGTGACGCGTAGACCACGGGGCGGTCGCCTGCGACAGCGACCGGCGGGAGCACACCGGTTGCTCCCGTACGTACGAAGACGGACGAATCGTCAGGATTCCGCTTGCGGATCGTGAGGCCGCTTCACATCGCGGATTTCGGCGTCGTCGGCGTAGATGATGGGGTCTGACGGGGATATGTCATCTGTGTAGTTGCCGATTCCCCAGTGGATATTGTCGGCGAGCGCGGTTTGCACGTGATCGACGTCGAAGAGGAGCACGCCATCCTGCCAGATCGTAATGCGTCCGGTGTCATCGGTCGCACGCCGCAAATACGCGGTCACCTGCGTCCATCGATTCGGTGTAACGTTGACGGCGGTGAGCGGCGCGTAGCTCTTGCGCGTGATGGCATCCCAAAGATAGAAGAACATCGAGCCGTCGGGCCGGTTGCCGATATTCAGCACCCAGGTCGGGTCGCTCTCGGCACCGAGCGACTTGAACTGGAAGACGTTCCACCAGGCGGCCGGTCGATAGTTGCGCGGAAAATCGAGCCAGACGCTGTAGTAGCCCTCGACCGGATTGTTGTCCCAGCGCAGAATCCGCGCGGCCTGGGTCGTGCCGCTGGCGCCGCTGATTGTCATCTTGAGCGACGTAGTGCCGCTGTGCGCGACGTCATG
>JAICWZ010000031.1 GCA_025966355.1 Thermomicrobiaceae bacterium | reverse complement strand
CGAGCTTGAAACGGCGCTCGCCAATGAGCCGATCGCGAACGAATTGCATGAACCGCCCGCGTCCCTTCAATGCCTCCTCGATGCCCTTACGAAGTACGGCCCGGTCGAGCGCATCTGGCAGGGGCCGGCCTGGTATGTGCCGGGGTCGGTGACGGTGCCCGCTGACATCGAGCCGGTCGTCATCTCAGATCCGGAACTGCTGAGCGCGACATTTGGCGGGTCGGCCGAATCGTGGGCCGAAAGCGCGCCCTGCCTGGCGATCATGGACGACGGACAGCCGGTCTCTGCCTGTTTCAGCGCGCGGACATCACCGCGCGCCTCGGAAGCAGGCGTCGAGACGCTCCCTCGGTTCCGGCGTCGTGGCTACGCCAGCGCGGTCACCGCGGGCTGGGCGCAACACGTTCGCGCGGCCGGACGCATCCCACTCTACAGCACCTCATGGGATAACCTCGACTCGCAACACGTTGCCCGGCGTCTCGGCCTCCAGCTCTACGGCGCCGATCTGCATATCACGTAATCAAGCTTCTATGCCTCTTCCACGGCTCGCGAATGTCCGAGAAAGTCCGGCCGCGAACTTGTTACCGCGCAACATCGCAGCACGCAACCGGGTGTGAAACTTGCGACGGTATCACAGGGCGTCGTTCCGAGAAAGGAGCCGGTATGCGACTACCAATCGACCGACTCACCGGAATTGCATCGATCGCGCTTGGCGTCGGTACCGCGGCCAGCGCGATCCTTGGTCCATTGGTCACGAACGTCATTCGCTTTCATGTTTCGGACAACGCCCGGCAACAGCTGATCGGTGGCGAGATCATCTCGCTCTGCGTCGCCGCGCCGCTCGCGATTGGCGCGGGAGTGCTCTGGCTACGGGGTAAACCGCTGGCGTCGAAGCTGGCGATCGGCCCGGCGTTGTATGCGCTCTACGCGAACGTTCAGTTCACCATCGGTCCCGAGTACCGGCGCTACCCCGGCAACAACGAATACGCCGTGCCGCTCTACCTGGCGCTGATCATCCTCGGCTGGGCTGTCGCGCTCCGGGCGTGGAACGGGCTGGCGACTGAGGAAGCGGCGGTGTTCTCGAATCGGTTGCGCCGCGGACTGGCCGCTCTGTTGATCGTGCTGCCGTTCTTTTTCGCACTCACCTGGATTCGTGGTATCGCGCAGGTGATCAACGGCGAGCATCCAATCGAGTATCAGCAAGATCCGACGCTCTTCTGGCTCGTGCGAACGATGGATCTCGCTTTCGTCATTCCGGCGGCGTTGATCGCAGGCGTCGGGCTGCTGCGCCGATCGAGTTGGGCGACACGCCTCTCCTACGCCACGACCGGATTTCTGACGCTGGAGGTCGCGGCCGTGGCCGGTATGGCCGCCGCGATGCTCGTCAACAACGATCCGTCGGCCAGCGGCTCGCTGCTGGGAATCATGCTGACCGGTACCGCACTGCTGATTGCCGCCTTCATCTCGCTGTTGCAGTCTGGTCGGCCTCGATCCGCTGGGAAACAGCGCCGGCTGCCGCGATCGACCTCGCGCCGGGCAACCTGACTTGCCCATTCGGCATTGCTTGACTCTCCCGTAGGAGGAGACGATACCGTTCGGAGCAACCGGGGCGTGAGCAAGCGCCCCTGCTCCGTCCGTGTTCGAATCTGATCGGAGTCATGCAATGAGAACCGTCATTTCGCGCATCCACATGGTCCTCGGCGGGATCACGATGCTCCTGATCGTCTTGCAGTTCTTCCTGGCCGGTGTCGGCATCTTCGGCGCCGGCGATATCGAAATGCACCGAGTGATCGGCTACATAATCACCCTGATCGCGGCGGCGCTCCTGCTGCTCGCGCTGGCCGGCATGCTCGGCCGGCAGCGCATCCTCTTCTCGGCGCTGCTCCTGGTGCTGACGATCGTACAGATCGCGCTGATTGAATCGAACGAGCCGTGGATCGAAGCATTCCACCCGCTCAACGGCCTCTTGATCCTTGGTGCCGGGGCGCAGCTCATGCGGCATGGGCGTGAAGCGATGCGCGGCGGCCCGGTCGCTGATCCATCCGCCGTGCGCGCAGCCCACGGAGAATAGGATCAGATGAAGGGCAGCGATATGGAGCAGACAAGCGGAGCACCGCTGAGCGGTCGGGTGGCGCTGGTCACCGGCGTCAGCCGGCGGAACGGCATCGGCTTCGCGATCGCCAAGCGCCTGGCCGAACAGGGCGCCGATCTCTTCGTGCATTCGTGGGCGCCATTCGATGCGGCAATGCCATGGGGTGCCGATCCAGGTGGGATCGAGGCGATCGACTCGGAGCTGCGCGCGACCGGCCGGCGCGTCGAACAGCTGGCGGCAGATTTTCGCGAAGTTGATGCGCCAGATCAGGTCGTGCAGGCTGCGTTCGCCGCCTTCGACCAGGTTGATATTCTGGTCGCCAATCACGCCTATAGCACGCTCGGAACTCTTGAGGAGTTGACCGCAGATGAGATCGACGCGCATCTCGAGGTGAACGTGCGCGGCACGCTGCTCCTGATTCAGGTATGGGCCGCTCGGCACGATGACCGCCGTCCCGGTGGCCGGGTGGTCATGCTGACATCGGGTCAGCACCTCGGCCCGATGCCGGGCGAACTCGCCTACATCGCATCAAAGGGTGCGCTGCATCAGCTGACACGCAGCCTGGCGGCTCATCTCGCGCCACGCGGGATCACCGTCAATACAGTCAACCCGGGTGCGACCGACACCGGCTATGCCGATGACGTGTTGCGCCGGACAATCCTCGATCTGGAACCGATGGGGCGTTGGGGTGAGCCGGATGATGCGGCGCGGCTCATCGCCTGGCTCTGTAGCGACGATGCCCGCTGGATCACCGGCGAGGTGATCAACTCAACCGGCGGTGGGCCGTAAGCTCAAGGACATTCCTGTTGTCCGTTCGGCGTCACGACAACGACCGTTGCGTCGTCTGTCGGCCGGGCCCAGCGCACGAGAAAGCGCTGCGCCCATTCGGAGTCAATCGTCTCACCATCGATTTCGGTGGCCAGATCGAAGCGCCCTCTGATCCCATCGGTATGGACAAGGAGTCGCCACGGGGACGACAACGAGTAATCGAACGTTCGGATTGTCGGAAGAACGACGCCGACGATCCCGCGATAGCTGACGATCCGGTGTTCACCGTCCGCCAACTGCAGCCGGGCTTCCACGTTCCCGACGCCGGCAACATGCAGGCGCCCAGCGGCGATGTCGATGCGAGCGACCAACATCACGGCACCACGCGTACTCCGTAGCGCCTGGTGACAGGCTTCAATCGCCGCAGCCGGCTCGGGATCGACGATCTCGTCGAGGCAATTCAGCGCCGACTGGGTGGCCGCGGCCGCATCCGGTCCGTGCCCGAGTCCATCGATGACGCTCAGACGAAAAACAGTGCCGTACCGGTGAAGAACCCAGGCATCGCCATTTACCGTCTCGCCCGGAAACGGGCGACTCGCACCGGCGATCGTCAGCGGTGAGCAATCCATTTGTGTGTCACAATCTTGGTGCCCGTCGGGGCGCTGTCGATGATGAAATCGTCCATTAGACGACGGACGCTCGCGATTCCACTGCCGAGACTGCGTGCCGTGCTGTTGCCTCCGCGGAGCGCACGCTCGATGTCGGAAATGCCAGGGCCGGCGTCGCGACTCTCGACGCGTACACCTCGCCGACCGGACTCCTCAATCGCATCAAGAAGAATCGAACCGGATCGAGCGTAGCGCAGAAGATTGGTTGCCAATTCCGATATAGAGAGTACGACCGCTTCGCTATCAACCGGCCCGAAACCGACCGATCGTGCCAGGACTCGTCCCTGACGTCGCGCCCGCTCGACATCGACCGGTCCATCGATCGAGAAGTGTGAACTATTTGCCACTCTGACGACGCCACTTCCGAATCGTGATAACCGTTCCCCGGCCGGCGCCGCTCTCGATCTTCATTTCATCCATGAGCCGCCTGGTTCCGGGCAAACCCATGCCAAGACCCGTCGACGATGAAACCCCTTCACGCATCGCGAACTCGATATCGGCAATACCCGGGCCTTCATCCGAGACGACAATTTCAACCCCCGGCTGATCCGCCGGGCCGGCAACCTCGCGGATGACAACCTCACCTCGGCCTCCGGATGCATAGCGCACGATGTTCCGCGTGAGTTCGGAGACCGCCGTCGCGATGCGACTTTGGTCGACCATTCCGAAACCGAGTTCGCGCGCGATGTTCCGTGCCAGGGAACGGGCGTTGACAATTCCGCTTTCCCCTTCGATCGGAACGAGGAGCTCAGTGCTTTCGCGAGCGTTCATTCCAGCTCCAATTTCCGGTGCGCGTACGGGCCATCAGTTGACGGAGGAGGCGAAGCCCTTTGTCAGAATTCAGTGCCGTGCGCACGCCGGTGAGTTCCAGTCCGAGTTCGACAAGCGTCACCGCGACGGCCGGCTGGATTCCGACAACAACGGTCTGCGCACCCAATAGGCGAGCTCCCAGAGCGACTTCACGGAGCATGCGCCCCAAAAACGAATCGATCAATTGAAGCAACGACACATCGAGGATGACGCCCATTGCTCCGGTTCGTTCAAGCAATTGAAATAGTTCATCCTGGAGGTCGGTCGCTTCCCGATCGTTGATGTCTTCCTGTACGCTGGCGATCAGCATGTCGCCGATGCGAATGATCGGCACCCGCGCCACCTAAACCTCCAGGTCATCGGTCGCCAGACTGACGGGGCCCGCACCACGTCGACGAACCACCTCGAGCCCAAGCCGTCCAAACGCAAGTTGCAAGCCCTTGGCCAGCGTCGTTCGCGTCATCACCCCGGACAGATCCAGACCGAGATGCACCAACGTCATCGCCATACGGGCAGAGAGCCCGACAATCAAGACTTCAGCACCGAGCAGGCGCGAGGCCGTCACCGTCTCGAGCAGATGCTTGGCGACGGCGGTATCAATCACCGGAACGCCCGTGATATCGAGAATCACGATCTCCGCGCCGGTATCGACGATCTTCTGCAGCAGCGCCTCATTCATTTCCTGAGAACGCGCCGTGTCGACGCTCCCGACGATTGGAAGCGCGAGGATGCCTTCCCACACCTGAATGACCGGTGTCTGGAGCTCAAGAATCGTCCGCCGTTGCTCTTCGAGGGTGCGCGCCTGCCGCTCGCGCTCGGGCAGTGCATCATGACTCGCGCTCATCACGCTTCTCCTCCTGCTGATCGTCCATCCACCTGAAACGGTAAGATCACGCGAAAGCGACTCCCCTTCCCCGGATCGCTTTCGAGTTCGATACGGCCCTCATGTGCATTCACAATCTGCTGGACCAGGGTCAGTCCAAGTCCCAATCCTTGTGCATCCATCGCTCGTGCATCGGCGCTCCGATAAAAGCGATCGAAGATCTTGCTTTGAATGTCGGGCGGAATACCGATGCCGGTATCCCGAACTTCAACCCAGACTTCATCGGCCGTCCGGCCATACTGCACACGAACCGAGCCACCAGGCGAGGTGTAGCGCACCGCGTTTGAGAGCAGGTTGCCAAAGACACTGAGCAATGCATCGGCGTTGCCTTCAAGAAGAATGGCTTCATCCAAAGGGGCAGTCATCAGCTGCACGCCCTTGCTGCTCGCGGAGGGCTGGACCCAGGTGCACGCCTGGCTGACCACGGCGCAGAGATCGACCCGTTCACGGTCGAGATGGAGCGTGTCTCCACGGCTGACTTGCACCAGATCGGCGGTCAAGCGTGACAGTCGATCCAGTGCCTCGCGGGTTGACCCGAGTAACGGAACCAAGCGATCCGTTTTCCCTCGGCGCAGCGAACGAACCGCGAGATCCAAATTGCCGCGGGCCGCCGTGAGCGGCGTTCGCAGTTCATGCGCGATCCCCGCCAGAAGATCGGCTTTCTCCTGCTCCGCATGTTCCAGTTCCAGAACGCGCTCCCGTTCCATCTCTGCTCGTGTTTCCGCCTCGCGAATACTCTCGCGGAGTTTGAGTTCAAGGTATTCTTTGTATTTCACGCCGTAGGCGATCATGACTTCGAGGAGGAATTGGTGAGCGGCACCGACCGCGCGGCTTTGCTCGCGCGCCGACATCCGCGGAAGCATCGTCTCCAGCGATTCAAAATGGAGCGCGATGATGTCATCCGGCCCGAAACCGGACTCGACAAAATGCTGGCTTAGCAGTGAGGCACGAAATAACGATGATTCGCTTCGCGTTTCGATATAGTCGTCGAGCGCGGCCGCGTATGCGGCGATCGAGTCATCTTCGCGTTCCATTCAACTCCCTGCGATCTCACGAGAAATCTGTATGCTGAAGTGGCCGTGCTGCCCACATCATCATAACCGTTCTGGACATGCCGATGATTCCAGCTTGCAGCCTCGTCAGCAGATATCGGCATGTCCAGCATGTGCAGCCCACGATACGGTAAACCGAAGCGGTCGTCCAAAGGTCGTGTATCTGTACGTTCATGATGCACGACATCATACAGGACCGTTCTCGCTCGAAAGCAGGTCCAGGGATACGTACTGCACTACTTCTGGCACGATGGCTGAAGTTGGAGCCAGCTTGCCGCAGCCTTCATCACCGGATCTCCGGCGCTGCCAACCTGGTCCTGCGTGAAGTAAATCAAATGATCGGGCTGAATCGGTCGGCGGTACGTCTGACCGGTTCGATCCGCGTCGACGGCTTCCGTCAACAGCATGAGCGCTCCATCGCTGAGGACGATGTCCTGGTTGACCGTCGGGTCCCCAGCGGTCGGCATGCCGAAGCTCTGGGTGTCCGGGCGTCCCCGGAAGGCCACCACCATCGCCTCACCAGAACTCTCGGTGTTCCCGTCCGTCAAGACGGCAACCGGAGGGGATGGTTGCTGCAGCTGGTACGGGTGTGGAACGCCTTCCTGCGTGACTCCATCCAGTTGTGCTTGCCCATTCGCGTAGCTGAATGACTGCTTCGTGCCGTTGGGAAAGACAAACGATCCGGCGGTTCCCGCCCCTAAGATGGGTCCAACTCCGACGAGCATTGGCCACATATCTCCGCCGAAATTGCCGCGCAGATCCACAATCCAACCACATGTCCCCGCCTGATCAGCTTGACGGATCGCCTGCTGTGCCAGCACCCCGTAGTGCTGGGCGGCCTGCTGGAATCCCGCCCCTGACCCGAAAACATGCGGGAGTTTGAGGTAGCCAATTCCGGACGCCAGGTGTTGTCCCTGGGGGACTTCATCGGGAGCCAGCGTTCCCTCTGGCCCATTGGTGGGAACGTCGTTTGGCGCATACAGGAGGCTATGCTGTGTACCCGCCAGTTGGAGAGCATAGCGGATCGCGGTATAGGTATCACTCGTGGATTGCGCCCCCTGCGCCAGCGTGAAGACCTGCTGGCGTAGCTGAGGCCAATTCATGTCCTGGCTATCGAGTGCATGCTGTTGGATATCATCCAACGCCGTGGTGAGATACGACCGTGCCACTGGTGACATGGTGGGGGTCGGCGTCGCAGCGGTGGCGCTTGGTGAGAAAGCGGGGGTCGGCGTCGAGACCGGGACACTCGGTGAGCGGGCAGGCATCAGTGTCGAGACCGGGACACCCTTGGACAAAGAACAGCTCGACAGTACGAGTGTTGCCAGAAGCAGGAGACCAACGATCCGGGAGTTTCGCATGATTCAGCGCTCATTTGTGTTACGAGAGATCCAGCCGCTCGTGCTTCCTTTACGACAATGACAAATCTATGGGCTCCTGCCCACAGGTTCGCCAACGACTGACACCCGAGATTGTATCGATGTCGTGCCAGGGAAAATAAATGAATGTGCGCGGCGCCGCGCGCTTACCAGCTCTGCAGCTTGCTTTGCTGGAGCCGGCCGCGCTGGTGCAGCCATTTGAGGAAGAGGAGACGGTTCCATTCATGGCTGGAGCCGGCGAACTCGCTGTATGGATAGTGATCGCGCAGCCGCAGCAAGCGCGCCATCTCGCGCTCCGTGAGCCCCTCGACTTCCAGGTCATCCGACGTGATTCGGCCAATCCGTTCGTTGAGTACCACAGTCAACCGAATCTCCTCTCAGGACGAGCGAGACTGAACCAGTTCAAAGCGGTGCTGAGCGATTAATCCGCAATGACCACCGCCGTGTGAACGCTACCAACCTGGTTGTAGCCCCGATCGGCGCCGGATGACATATGACCTTCGTCCTCTTCGGAGGCAGGACGAGCGATCAGACGCGGCCGGTATAGGTGTCCGCCAGCCAGGCACGCTTGTCTTCTTCACGACGCGGGGTGAAGAGATAACGATGCCAGGCCATCCGCTCGTGGCAGATGACGCCCAGCTCCCAGACACAGGCGCCCGGCCAGTCCTCGCCTTCGCGCTGCACCAGAGCAAACGGTTCGCCCGTCGCCAGATCCTTGACGTAGACACGCTCCCACATCTCTTGATGCCCGCGCCAGGTGCCGGCGATCAGAAACGCAGTTGCCGTGCTGAGGTGCAACAACGCGAAATCCAGACCGTATTCCGTCTGCCACTGGCCGGAAGTCGCATCCGCCGTGAGCAGCGCTCGCGCCTTGGCATCCATCGCGTCCGGCACGGCCACGCCGTCGAGATGCACGTGATACCACTTGAAGATGCGCTGCGGGAGCACGATCGGTTCATGCGGTTCGGCGACACGCCAGGCATGGCGGTAACTCTCGGGCACGTTGCCGAGCTGTTCGAGCGCGAGCGCGCCGGTGTTCGTCGTCATGGAGGCTCCTCTCAATCAACGCGTACTCGTACGCATGTTCGCATCATAGCCGAATGACGGCCGCCGCACAGGGCCACTTGACCGGCAATTCGAGGGCCGCTGCAAAGCCATCTTCTGACTTAAATGCACAGTCCAATTCGCCCGGCGCGAGGGCTTGCATTCCGCGATTAGCCCCGATACACTCGTATGAGTTGTACGTACAGATCAGATGTTCGCAGCAACTCGTGACATATTGGCAACTGCTAGACAGGTCGTGATCAAGGTGCTACACTAGATATTGCGGTTCGGTAGGAGCTGAAGCACTAGATATCGCGAGTCACCCCTCACGATGCGAGCCGCGTCCGACACAGTAGACGACGATTGCCGACGACGCAGTACGCGCACACCAGCAAAGAACGCGCGCACTCGAATTGGGATTATTGTCGGTTATTGGCATATCGCCTGCGATAGTCGGAACCACTAAGGGGTTGGTCCAGGCTCAACGCCGGAGCCGGACGATGGAAGACCAGCAGCTGTAGGGATTGAAGGGGCATCATGGACGATCGTGATACGCGCAAGCGGCCGGCAACCCGTGTGAAGAACCGAAAGGCGGTCGGACTCCGCATCCAGCGTCATTTCACTCGCGCAGGGCAGGACCCGTTCGATACGATCGAGTGGGCCAGCCGCACCTCGCGCATCACCAACCCCGATGGTTCGGTCGTCTTCGAGATGAAGGATGCCGAAATCCCGGCCAAATGGTCGCAGGTCGCCACCGATATCATGGTTTCCAAGTATTTCCGCAAGGCAGGCGTACCGCAGAAGGACGAAGCGGGTAACCCGCTGTTAAATGAGCACGGCGAGCCGGTGCTCGGCTCTGAGCGGAGCGCCAAGCAGGTGATCAATCGCCTGGCCGGTACCTGGCGCTTCTGGGGCGAGCAGAACGGCTACTTCGCGTCCGATGAAGACGCCGCGATCTTCGAAGACGAGCTGAAGTACATGCTCGTCCATCAGATGGCGGCGCCGAACTCACCGCAGTGGTTCAACACCGGACTCCACTGGGCCTACGGCATCAGCGGACCAGCCCAGGGACATACCTACGTCGATCCGGCCACCAACCAGGTCGTCCAGTCGGCCGATGCCTACAGCCGGCCGACCCCGCACGCCTGCTTCATTCAGTCGGTCAACGACGATCTCGTCAATGAGGGCGGCATCTTCGACCTGGTGACGCGTGAGGCGCGCGTCTTCAAGTACGGCTCCGGCTCGGGCACCAACTTCTCGCGCCTGCGCGCCGAGGGCGAGCCGCTCTCCGGCGGCGGTACCTCCTCCGGCATGATGAGCTTCCTCAAGATCTTCGATCGCGCGGCCGGTGCCATTAAGAGCGGCGGCACGACCCGCCGCGCCGCCAAAATGGTCGTGATCGACATCGATCACCCCGACATCGAGAAGTTCATTAACTGGAAGGCCGAAGAAGAGCGCAAGGTCGCCGCGCTGATCGCGGCCGGCTATTCGAGCGATTTCAACGGCGAGGCCTACGCCACCGTCTCCGGCCAGAACTCGAACAACTCGGTGCGCGTGACCGACGACTTCATTAAAGCGGTCCAGAACGACGAGGAATGGGAGTTGCGCTGGCGCACCGATGGCCGCGTCATCCGCACCGTGCGGGCGCGCCACCTCTGGAACCAGATCGCTGACGCCGCCTGGCAGTGCGCCGACCCCGGCATGCAGTACGACACGACGATCAACGACTGGCACACGGTGCCCGCATCCGGTCGCATCAACGCCTCGAATCCGTGTTCCGAATACATGTTCCTCGACGATACCGCGTGCAATCTCGCCTCGCTCAACCTGATGACCT
>JAICWZ010000176.1 GCA_025966355.1 Thermomicrobiaceae bacterium | reverse complement strand
TGCTTCGATATGCACCGAATCGCTGATCAACAACAGCGGTTTGCGCCCTGCGTACGAACGCAGCTTTTGCAGATCGGTAGGGCGACCATCGACCGGGACAGGATCGAGCTTGAAATCACCGGTGATGACGACCAGCCCGCCCGGAGTTTCCACCGCGAAGCCGACGGCGTCGGGGATGCTGTGGCAAACACGAAAGGCGTCGACGGCGAATGAGCCGATTCGCACCGGATTGTTATCATCGGGATCGATCAAACGCAGATCGACGGTCTTGGCGAGTTTCCGTTCTTTGAGGCGCGCCCGAATCAACCCCTGTGTCAGTTTCGTACTGTAGACTGGCGCATCGACCTCCTGCAGCAGATACGGCAGGCCGCCGATGTGGTCCTCATGACCATGGGTAATAAAGATGGCGCGAACCCGGCTCGCATTGCGTCGAAGGTATGTCAGGTCGGGAATCAGGAGATTGACACCGAACATGTCTTCTTCGGGAAAACCGATGCCGGCATCGACGATGATGATATCGTCACCGGCTTCCAGAACCATAAGGTTCTTCCCAACCTCGCCCAGACCTCCAAGAAACGCAACCTGAAACCGGTCACTCACCAATCGACCGTTGTCCTTCACTCATGCATGCATTACAGGCTGGTCATTAAAAGAGTCTGGTCTGCACAATCGGCGGCGTCGCTTCTTCATCATTAGCGGAGTTCTGTCGGGCCTCGTCAATGATACGCGGAAGTTTCGCCATGTCCGCTTCAACCGTCTCGCGCAGCGACGCCTGGTGCAGCGCGGCAGCTGGATGATACATCGGCACGACGACAAACGAACCGAACCTGCGCGCTTGTCCATGAATGCGAGAGATCCGCTCGCCGGGGAACCAGCGCGCCATCGAGAAGCGCCCCAGCGTCACGATAACCTTCGGCTGGATCGCGGCGATCTGCGCATCAAGGTAATGCGAGCAGGCGGCGATTTCATCGGGAAGCGGGTCGCGATTGCCGGGCGGGCGACTCTTGACGATATTCGTGACGAAGACCTCATCGCGAGTCAAACCGGCGCTCGCCAGCATCTCGTTCAGGAACTGCCCTGCCGCGCCGACGAACGGCACACCTTGCTTGTCCTCGTGCCAGCCTGGCGCCTCGCCGATGAACATGATTTCCGCCTGCGGGTTGCCGTTCCCCGGTACACCGTTCGTACGCGAACGATACAGTTCGCAACGTGTGCAGGCGCGGACCTGAGCCGCGACTTCATCCAACGTCAGATTCACGATCACTCCTCGCCCTCGTCGTCAGCACCGCGAACCATCTCAAACACCTAATAGTGTACGTGCACCCAGCAAGAGGGCGTCAACCGTTTCAACATCATGTGCCTCAGCATAGAGGCGGAGGAGCGGCTCGGTGCCCGAATTTCGGATCAACAGCCAGCCCCCATCGGCGAATTGAATACGCGTCCCATCGATCTCCGAAATTTCGGCGACCGGCACGGTGGCGATCTCTTTCGGCCAGCGGACCTGGGAAAGCCGCTCGTCGACCTCAGCCCGACTCTCCTGGCTCAACGGCAGATCGATTCGCCGCGAACGCCAGACGCCGATCTCGTTCTCCAAATCCTCAACCAGCTCCGAAATCGTGCGCCCGGTCTGAAGCGTGTAGTCGATGAGGAGCAAGGCCGCCAGGAGGCCATCACGGTCGGGCATATGAAAACCGAATGCGAACCCTCCGCTCTCTTCGCCCGCGATCGACGCGCCCTCGGCCCGCATCACCGACGAGAGGTTGGTGAAACCGGTCGGCGCCTCAAACACCTGCACCGACGCCTGCTGTGCGATCGCGTCGATCATCGCCGTACCAGTGGTCGACTTCACGATCGGCCCGGGGCGACCCTGATGGTGCAAGACATAGCGAGTGAGCAATGCGAAGACGTGCTGCGAAGAAATGTACTCGCCATGCTCGCTGACTACGCCGATCCGATCACCGTCGCCATCGAACGCGATACCCATCGTCGCCCCGCCGTCTCCCACGACCTTCTTCAGTCGTGTCAGGTTGCGCTCGATCGGCTCGGGGCCGGTGATGCCCGGGAAGAGCGGATTATGCGTCGTGTTGAGTTCGACAATCTGCGTGGAATCGCCGCTCGCCACCCGCGGCATCATGCCCGAGGCGCAACCGTACATCGGATCGACGACGATCGTTAGTCCGGCGCCGCGAATCCGCGCCAGGTCAACATGCCGGCCGATCCGATCCAGATAGGCCGGCAACGGATCGATTTCCGTGATCTGACCGAATTCAGTCGTGCTCGGGGGCTGCGATCGTTCAAGTTCGGTTTCAATGGCGCTCAACATCGACCAGGGAGACGCACCGCCCGTGGAACTCTTCAGCTTGACACCATTAAAGATAGCTGGATTGTGAGAAGCGGTGATCATGAATCCGGCGTCGGACTTCGATTCGAGCGTCGTATAGCTGAGGGCCGGGGTCGTAATGGGATTTCGCGAGAAGAGGACATCGAGTCCGCCGGCAGTGAATGTATCCGCCGCGACGCGCGCGAACTCGTCCGACGCGAAGCGACGATCGAAGCCGACAACGACCGACGGTCGCCCGTCGCTCGCCTCGTTCCAGAGCACCGCGGCCAGCGCGCCGGCAACGGCACGAACGGCGTCGAATGTGAATTCGTCGGCGATAATCGCGCGCCAGCCGTCGGTTCCGAAGCGGATCGTCACATCGCGCCCAATTGTGCTGCGCTCGGGTCGGTCAATGTACCGGTCATCGTGCTGAGGCTAGCACACCGCATCCCGCTCGGCAAACGATTCGGCTGACCCACCGGATTCATCAACGGCGTCATCGAGGCGATCACGCGTGAGCTCTTCAGTCGTGCGGGCGCGTGCATAGGCGATGAGATCGAGCCAGTCCGGTTCATCGTCTAGCGCAACGATCGCCGGATGGCCGTCATGCTTGCGCAGCCAACGTTCGAGAATATGTACCTGATCGAGCGAATCATGATCAACTCCAGGATCGGGATACGTTTTGGCGCGCTGCCAGGCCCGCTCGATACGAGCGACGACCGAAGCCGTCGGATCCAACGGCTCAACGACGAACTGAGCCCAGAGCCGTCCACGAACCACCAGAAGCAGTTCACGTGCCGCCGGATCGACTCCTGGAGTCACAATCACCAGATTGCCGCGACCCGCAGCATCATCGAGAATTTGCTGGCTGAGAATCAGTTGGCGCACCCGGCGCATCCGATCGCGCAGCCGGGCGGCGCGCTCGAAGTCCAGATGCTCGGCCGCGTCAGCCAGCTGTCGTTGAATCAGATCGATCGCCTCGTTCTGTTCGCCGCGCAAAAAGCCGATCACGTCGTGAATCGTGCGCCGATAGTCGTCGCGATCGGCCGCGCCGACGCACGGGCCGGGACACTTGCCGAGCGAAAGCTGTAAACAGGGCTTGCCGTAGCTACGGCTGGTCTTGAACGAGCGCGGGCAGGTGCGCAGTTTGAATGTATCGTTGACCAGCTCGACGGCCGCTTTCGCAGCGCGTGCCACCCGAAACGGACCGAAGTAGATCGCGTCGTCCGGGTTACGCCCGCGCGTCAACGTCACGCGCGGCCACGGATTGGCGATATCGATCTTGATGTAGCGATACGACTCGGTGTTGCGAAGCTGCCGGTTGAATTGCGGCTGAAAGCGAAGAATCAACTGCGATTCGAGCAGCAACGCCTCAAGTTCCGAGCCGGTCTGAATCGTCTCGATGCGCTGGATCGATTCGAGCAGTCCGTCCATCTTGCGGGTGTAGCCGAGCGGCTGCGAGTAATAGGACGCCAGCCGGTTGCGCAGATTCTTCGCCTTACCGACGTAGATGACCCGATCACGCGCGTCATGCATCAGGTAGACACCCGGCGACGATGGCACGCCATCCAGATGAGAGCGATCGAGCACCGCTCGCCCGCGACCAACAGACTCGCGCCGTTTCGGCGTCGGCACATAGACCGCGGCGGCCCGCTGCAACGCTTCGATCGAGCGAAGTCCCCGTTCCTGAGCCACATCGAGCATCTTGCCGAGCACCAGCGCCGTCGCCTCGGCATCAGCCATCGCGCGATGCCGTTCGCGCTGCTCGATAGCGAGCGCACGGCAGAGCCCATCCAGCCCTGGCCGCCGAATGCCGGTCAATATCTGCGAAGCCAAGGGCAACAAGTCGAGCGAATCGTTGAGCAGCGATATCGCGCCGGCGCGCTTCAGTTCGGCATTGATGAAGCCGAGATCGAAGCCGATGTTGTAGCCGACGATCAACGAATCGCCGATAAAGCTCACCAGTTCGTCAGCGACCTGCTGGAAGAGCGGCGCATCGGACAGCATCGTGTCGTCGATGCCGGTCAACTGGCTGATGTAGGCCGGCAGATGTCGTTCCGGATTGATCAGCGTCGAATAGACGGCGCCCCGCACACCGCCGGCGTAGCGAATCGCGCCGATCTCGATGACGCGCTGGCGGTACGGTTTCAGACCGGTCGTCTCGACATCGAGGACCACATAATCCGTCGGGAACTCGGCGTTACGTTGCAACGTATTCGTTGGGTCGGACCAGCAGCCGTCGGAACGCAGGACGATATCTTCGTGGCCCGTAAGAATTTGCCGTAACAATGGCCGCCAGAGCGCCGGGTTGCCGCCGCCACCGAAGACGTGCGCGATGAGCCGATCTTCCGGCACCGCGCCGCCCGATTCGCGCACGTAGAGCGTCGCTCGCTGCCGTAATTCAGCGTATCCGGCCGCGCCCGACTCTTGCTCTGCGACCATCCTTCGCTCCCCGTGTGTGACGCCCTGTCACGAACGCTGAGCAGTATACAGTCGAACATCTGTACGAACAAGCTATGCTATAATCCCGCCAGCCCGAATGGTGTTCGCCGGAACGAATCAACGGCGTTGGAGGATCTGTACATCGATGGTTGACACCGAAGTTAACCGGCGTGTGGAGGAACTCCACGCGCTCATCAACCGCTACAACTACGAGTACCACGCGCTC
>JAICWZ010000121.1 GCA_025966355.1 Thermomicrobiaceae bacterium | reverse complement strand
TCGCTCATGGGCAAATGGAACTGGTGGATGCCGACGCCACTGGCGCGCCTGCTCCGCGTGAAACCGTCGGCCGCCATCGAGCGCGTGCCGGCCGCTACCAGCGCTGACTAAAGGCTGCGCGCAAAACTTTGGCCATTCGCGGATACATGACGAGGTGACCATAGAAGTGATTGGTGACTTCTCAGAGCGGGTGGCGTCGCGTTGACATCGCATGCTGATGGACGTGCATATTGCTGCCGTCCATCAGCATGATCGGTGCGGAGTTGTGGCCGTCATGGGCTTCTTGCCTCTCCAACTCAGTCACGATTCGGCCCGGGATCCCACCTGTTACCCCAGCGGACTCAGCGGTCGCCAGGATGCGCGACGCGCTCATCTTCCCGCCACTCTGCTACACGGATGACAATCTGAGTCTCCAGGCTCGACGGGAGACAATGCCGATTAAGCGGGAACCGCTTGCCGCGAAACTCAGGCAGTATCTGGCCGAGCATCGAGATCGCGTGCGGGAATCGTCTGGGAGCGCCGGCGTATAGGATGATCGCCATTCGATGGCCGGGTGCTTACCTCGTTCGAAACAAATTCCTCGCGAGAACATAAAAGAACGATATAATTCTAATAAGTGTCTAGTCGCAAAACTATATTTCTATAGTATCTTTGAACCATTATAGCCGGTGGACCATTAGGGGATTGTTCCTGCTGTGGATCAGCTGCATACTAGAGTTGCCGACGTGTAGCTGAGATGTACTCCGCCGGACTCCTCGCGGTACATCGCATCTCCTGCCAGCCGCATCCTATCGCTTTTCCCTTATATCGCCTGCGCGCCGCCGTGTCGCTTGATGACAACGGTGGAGCGGTACTGTTCGCTCTGATCGGAGCTCCGTTTGTTCAAACTCAGCCGATGGACCAAGCAATTGGCATTTGTAGGCATCGCCATCTGCGCCGTGCTTCTGGCAACGGCCGTCCCCAGCGGTGGGGAAGCGGCAACCGCGACAACCCTCGGTACAGCGCAGAGCTTCGCGGTTCTGGCTGGCTCGACCGTCACCAATACGGGCCCGACGACCATCAACGGAAGCGTCGGCGTCAACCCGGGTGCCGCGATTACCGGCTTCCCTCCGGGGCTGGTCAGCGGAGGTGTGCTGCATCGTGCAGATGCCGTAGCGCTGCAAGCGCAGAGTGATGTCACGACCGCATACAACGTGTTGGCCGGTCAGGAGTGCAATGTAGACCTGACCGGACAGGATCTGGGTGGCATGACCCTCACGCCGGGCGTCTATTGCTTTTCTTCCTCGGCTCAGCTGACCGGAGCACTCACGCTTGACGCCCAGGGCGACGCCGGAGCCGTCTTCATCTTCCAAATAGGGAGCACGCTCACGACCGCCAGTAACTCGTCGGTCCAGGTGATAAACGGTGGCTCGGCGTGCACCGTCTACTGGAAAATCGGTAGCTCCGCGACACTTGGCACCACAACCGCGTTCTCCGGCAACATCCTCGCGCTCGACAGTATCACGCTGAATACCGGAGTCAGCGTCATTGGGCGTGCCCTGGCGCAAACGGCCGCAGTGACGATGGACAGCAACAATATTACGATTGCCGGCTGTATGGCCACGGCTGAGACGCCGACGACCACGCCGGAAACGACGCCGATAACGACTCCCGTAACCACCCCGGTTACCACTCCGGCCACAACCCCCGTAACCACTCCGGCTACAGCCCCGGTTGTCGTTACCGACACCACGCCAACAAGCACGCCGGTGACCACTCAGGTAACGCCGCCAACCGGGGCATCCGGCGGAACTGGGCAGACTCCTTCAATGGGCGATAGCGGGAACGTTCCGTCGACCGGCAACGCGGCCGTAACGCCTGCCGCAGGCGACACGACCGGTACCGCAGCGACCGGTGACACAGGCGCCACGTCGGAGACAGGGAATGGCACGACGGTCGAGACAAGCGCGGCGACGCAGACGACACCGTCGCCAACCGCTACCGCGCAGTCGACGAGCATTTCCTTTCCGAATACCGGCTCCTTGGGACCGACATCGAGTGATCAGTCGGGTATCTCATCAGGATCGCTCTCTATGCTGGTGGTTGCTCTGATGCTGCTGCTCAGTGGCGGTATCGGCTTCGTCGCGATGAAACGTTATCGCCACTAACCTCAATAGCCGTTCGCCCAGCCAGGGCGCGGTACTCGTGAGGATCGGTGCAGGGCTGTTCCCGTGAAGGGAACAGCCCTGTACCGAACGGAGAACAGCAATGGCTCATCTGCTCGATGCATGGAACAAACGCCGACCATCAACACGTTTTTTCGCGGCCCTCGCGCTCTGCGCCGGGGTCATGCTCTGCCTGCTGGTAGTTCTGAACGTGCTGCTGCGTCCATCTGGGGCCGTGAACCTTTCCTCGCCGGTGAGCCTGGCACTCGGCACTCCCGACCATGTAACACCGAGCAGAGCCGAGCAAAGGCAAACCGTGACGAGCACGAGTCTCGCATCTCCCGATGCCGGTACGCCGGGCGCGGCGTCTCGCGCGGTAACCATCGCCGGAACGCCAGACGCAGCTGCGCCGGCCGGCACGGCCACACCGACCCCAACCGCGGTACCGCTTCCAACGGCAGTCAAGAGTCCGACACCAGCGAATCCGGTCGTGCCAGCGGTCGCCGAAGCGAGCGCCACCTCGACGATCCAGACCCAGGCTCAGACGCCGATCACGCGCGTGCGGATTCCCCGTATCGGCGTCAACGCACCTGTGGAAATCAAGAGTCTCGATGGTGATGGGGTGATGCAGGCACCTGACTCGCCAAGTGTCGTCGCCTGGTATGACTTTTCCGCGCGGCCGGGAACCGAGGGCAATACCGTGTTCGCAGGTCACCTCGACTTCGCTGGCGTCGGTCCCGCGGTTTTCTGGGACCTCGGCAAGTTGCAGCCCGGGGACGAGATCGACGTCGCGGACGAGGATGGCCGCTCGTTTCGCTACCGAGTCGCGTCCGTGCGATCATATGCGGTCACGGCCGACGCGGGCCCGATTGTCGCATCGGGCGGAAGCCCGACAATCACCTTGATTACTTGCGATGGAACGTTCAATCGCGCCACCGGTGAATACAACCAGCGGATCGTGGTGAGCGGCACGCTCGTCAGCTAGGAACCGTCTGCACGGTCCCTGTCTGAAAGGATGGGGCGTCGTGAACGAACAGGTGAACAGCCGGAGCAACCTCCCGCGCGGTGTCTGCCGTCGCTAGTCCACCGTCTCCATCGGTTCCACCGGCGTACCGGCCGGACGGTGCATGGCGCGGTATTTGTGCCAGACGTACCAGACGACGAGCAGGACGAGGAGCAGGGCGATACCGTCGTCGGCGAAGCGGGCGCGTTCGCGGAACGATTCCCATTTCGGGCCCCAGATCTCGCCGATGGCGGTGAGCGGGATGCACCAGATGAAGGCGCCGAGGAAGGTGTAGACGCAGAAGCGGCCGAACGGCATGCGCGCGATGCCGGCCGGGAAGGAGATGAAGGTACGCACCACCGGCAGCAGGCGACCAACGAAGGTCGTGATTGAGCCGCGTTCGGTGAACCAGCGATCGGCGCGGTGCAGATCATCCGGCGTGATCAGAATCCATTTGCCGTAGCGTTCGATCAGCGGCCGACCGCCCCAGGCGCCGACGTAATAGGCGATGATCGAGCCGATCAGGTTGCCGAGCGCGCCAACCAGACTCGCCATGATGATGCCGGGCCAGCCGAGACCGCGTTCGGCAATGAAAAGCCAGCCGGCCAGCGGCATCGTCACCTCGCTCGGCAGCGGGACGCCGGCGCTTTCGATCGTCATGGCGAGCAGTATGCCAAACCAGCTTAATGTATCGAAGAGCGTGCGGACGAAGTCGATCGAGGCGTTCTCGATTCCAGTCAGCATGCGGAGTTCTCCAACGTTTCGTTCCTGCGAGTTCATGCCCCGGCCATCAGAGGGCCGGCAGCCTATCATAGGTGACGAGCCTACTCGCCTGCCATGAGAAAATCGGCAGGATTGAACGTGGGCCAATGGTTGGAGGAGCGGTGTTCGAGGACGAGAGATGGTATCGCATCGCTCAACGCGTGGAACCGAACGCGCGGCTCGTGCGCGCCTGGCCGCTCACCGGTGGCATCTCGGCGCAGGTCGTGGCGCTGGAGATCGAGCGCGCGAGCGGCGAGCGGCACATGCTAGTGCTGCGACGCCATGGTGAGGTCGACCTGGCACACAACCCGCACATCGCGGCGCACGAATTTCGGCTCCTGCAGCTCGTGCAAACAGCCGGCATCGCCGCGCCCGCGCCCTGTTTTCTCGATGAATCGTGCGATCTCCTGCCGACGCCATATCTCGTGATGGAATTCATCGACGGCGAGCCCGATTTCGCGCCGGACAATCGAACCGAACTGACCAACCAGATGGCCGACCAACTGGCGCGCATCCATCGCATCGACGCGGCGCAGCACAATCTCGCGTTCCTGCCGCACATGACCGAGCAGTTCGCGCGGCGACTGCAAACCCGTCCGGCGACGCTCGATGAATCGCTCAGCGAAAGTCGCATCCGCGACGCCCTGGAGCTCAACTGGCCGCGCCCACCGCGCAACGCCGACGTGCTGCTCCACGGCGACTACTGGCCGGGCAACATACTATGGAAGAACGGCAGGCTCGCGGCGGTCATTGACTGGGAGGACATGGCGCTTGGCGATCCGCTCGGCGACCTTGCCAACGCCCGCCTGGAGCTCCTCTTCTTCTTCGGTCCCGATGCGCTCCACGCCTTCACCAACCGCTATCTCACCCAGGCGCCGCTCGACACCACCGATCTCCCCTACTGGGATCTCTCCGTCGCCCTCCGCCCGATCGCCCCCTTCACCACCATGTTCCCCGACGAACCAACGGCCACCACAATGCGGACGAGGCATCGGTGGTTCGTGGAGCAGGCGTTGGAGAAGATCGGTGCGCGGTGAGACACGCCTCGTGCATGCGCACATCGGCCGGGCGATTCATGAATCGCCCCTACATGGGAATTCTCCGTACGTGCGTGATTATGGCGATTGAAGGACTGGCCGACCATAAACCGAGCGGTCGCGAACCGACTATTCGTGCGTTCCGGCATGCCGCTTCTCGCCCGCACCGCGCCCTGGGATAAATCCGCAGGGCTCCCTAGACGAAGTCCACTAAAGGGACTGAATATGCGTACGTTCGCGGAAAATTTCGACAGGTCTCATGGATCCGCCGTACCTGAGCCCCGTTCACGGGGCGGCCGGACTGAGCCCGGTCCATTCATGGCCGGGCGGGCGGCGGGCGAGCAACCGTTCATCGATCATGGTCACGGTTGGCCCGAACGTGTTCACCCGAATGGACGAATATTTCCTCAAACTCCGTAAACCTTGGGCTGTCAGATGATATTCTTTCCAGTCTCCGCAGAGACTTTGTCTGCTAGCCCGATGGTTTATCGACCTCGGGCAACGGTCGGGTGAGCGTACCATCGTCGAACGCAACGTCCAATTGCTATCTCCCTCAACGATGGATCGTCGCTGCTGCCGTTGCCGACGATAGGTTCTCCTTGGCCGAATGGTCGACCCAGACGACGAAGCTGACCGTTTCGCCCTTGTAGGCGCCGGTCACCTGCCAGCAGCCGGTCGTCGGGAAGTCGACGCCAACGAGCATGAACGACCCAGCCCCGCCGCCCATGCCGTTCGTGGCGCGATCGACGGTCGCGGAGCCAGGGCCATCGAGCCGCTTTCCCGTCACGGTGAGGTCAGGGCGTTGCTCGGTCCAGGCGTTGTAGCCCTCGGACCACCAGAAGCTCTTGCCGCCGTTCCAGACGCCATCAAGGGGCAGCGCCGTCCAGAGTTTCGGATTGCCATACCAGTAGTCGCCGTACACGGTGTGGGGTGAGTCGGGTGACACACCCGGTGGCATGAACAAGGTCGTGCCGGGCAGCGTGACTGGGCATGTCGCTGGTACGTCGCTGGCGGCGGCGTAGGTCACGGTCAGGTTCGTCGGTACCATCGGAATCGTGGCGCAGGCGACTGGATGACCGTCTGAGAGCCGTGCGCCCGACAGTGTGATCGTCTGGTGCGTCTTTGCTGCTGGAACGAAGGCATACCCAGACTGGATGAACGATGGGATTACGGCGTGCATCTCCGGTTCTCCCACGCGTCCGTCTGGAGTG
>JAICWZ010000567.1 GCA_025966355.1 Thermomicrobiaceae bacterium | reverse complement strand
GGGAGCGGTTCACCTAAACCAAGTTCGTAAAAGTCAACGGCCGCGTCTTGCCGGGTGCGCGACTCAGTCTTGTTCACGACGAGTAACGATTCGACGCCACTGCGTCGTACCAGGTCGGCGACATCGTGATCACCGGCCGTGACGCCAATCTCGCCATCGACCAGAAAAAGGAGCAAATCAGCCTCTTCGATGGCGAAGAGCGCCTGGCGCTGCGTCGATTCCGAGATTTCGAGCGAGGTTGAGGCGGCAATCTCTCGCTCGTCTTGAAGTCCGCCGGTGTCGATCACATCGAACGGCACGCCGTTCCAATCGGCTTCGGCGTACATTCGATCGCGCGTCGTGCCGGCGATATCTTCAACGATGGCGCGACGTTCTCCGATGATGCGGTTGAATAAGGTTGACTTCCCGACATTCGGGCGCCCGACGATGGCGACGAGCGGCTTACGCATGGTAGTGTGCCTTTCAATTGCTCATGGCACGCTCGGCCCAAAGCGTTCGCAGCCGCGGGGGCGAGTTCTGAGCGTCACAATGATCGAGCGGGCACGCGGCCCGCTCCGATCTCCTCGTCAATTGTTCCGCATTCGCGACGCCAGCACCAGTTCGAGCGGTTAATGACCGCTTTGCTCGGCCGCGTAAGCGGTGTATTTTTCCGAATCCATGAGGTTATTGACTTCAGATGTGTCGCTCAGGCGCACCTTAACGAGCCACGCTTTGTCGTACGGCGACGAGTTCACCAGCTCAGGTGAATCGACGACGTCCTGGTTCGTCTCGAGCACTTCACCGCTGAGCGCCGTGTAGATATCCGAGGCCGCCTTGACCGACTCGATCACTCCGAGCGGCTCGCCCTGAGTGATCGTCGTCCCCGGTTCCGGCAGTTCCAAATAGGTAATATCGCCCAGTTCGTTCTGTGCGAAGTCGCTCACGCCGAGCGTCGCCACGTCGCCGTCGACCTTGGCCCATTCGTGGCTCTTGGAGAAATAGAGTCCGGCTGGAATCTCGGTCATGCTCGTCCCTCCTATGTTCCCGTAAACGCAGCCCTATTCAGCTCGCTTGTAGAACGGCGTGCGGATCTGCTCCGCGGCGACCGCCTTACCCCGAATCATAATTTGAAGCGGCTTGCCCACACCGGCGAACGATTTGTCAATCAGCGCCAGTCCGATATTTTCACCGAGCGTCGGTGACGACGTGCCGCTGGTGACGAAGCCGACGGTCTTGCCGTCGACCTGCACATCATAATGCGCACGCGGCACGCCGCCGCGTTCGACCATTTTGAAGCCGACCAAGCGCCGCGTGATGCCTTCGGACTTCTGTTTGACCAACGCGTCGCGCCCGATGAAATCGCCCTTATCCAACTTCACCGCCCAGGAGAGCCCGACTTCGAGCGGGGTGATCTCTTCGGACAGCTCATTGCCATACAGCGCCATCTTCGCTTCGAGCCGCAGCGTATCGCGCGCGCCAAGCCCGATCGGCTGCAAACCGTCGGCTTGCCCAACCTCAAGCACTTTGTCCCAGAGCGTCTTCACCTGCTCGATCGGGCAGTACACCTCGAAGCCGTCCTCGCCGGTATAGCCGGTACGCGCGACCATGCAGGGCACCTGATCGATCGGTGTCTCGATCGCGCTGAAATATTCCACCTGTGACAGATCAGCGTCGGTGATGCGCTGGAGGATCGCCTCGGCTTTCGGCCCCTGGATGGCGAACATGCCAGTGACCGGACTGACATTCTCGACGCTGACCTCGAAGTCCGTCCGCTCGGCTGCCTTCTGCTGCATC
>JAICWZ010000322.1 GCA_025966355.1 Thermomicrobiaceae bacterium | reverse complement strand
GCATACTCGTTCGGGCTGTGTACGCGGCCGCCATGTCCCAGACCGCCGAGCACGACCGGAATGTTGAGCACGTCGGTGAAGAGATAAAACGGCGCCGAACCGGCCAGGTGCGGCCAGATCTCAGGCTCGTGCCCGAGCTGGCGATAGGTATCCATGATCGCGCGCGCCGGGGCAGAATTGACGCTCGTCTTGCTCCATTTATAGGCGTCGAGCACATCGATCTCGATGTCCGAATAACCATGCCGATCGAGATGGGCGCGGATCAACTCGACGACGCGCTCGGGCACCATGTTCGGCACCATGCGCACATCGACCTTGGCGCGCGCCTCATGCGGGATGATCGTCTTCGTCCCTTCGGCGGTATGGCCAGAGATGATGCCGTCGATATTCAACGTCGGCTGATACAGGTACTTGCGCAGCAGATCGACGCCTTCAAGCTCGTACTTGAACCGCTTGACCTCATGCTTCATTAATTCATCGAGCGGATCGACCGTGTCGATGAGCTTCTCCAGCAGCGCCTCGTCTTCCGCGGATGGCGGCACAATGTCGTCGTAGAAACCATCGACCAGAATGTGCTTCTGATCGGGCGTGATCATGCTCGTCAGGGCGTGTAGCAGGCGCCAGGCAGCGTTGTGAAACCAGACGGCGTTACTCCCATGCACGGCGCGCTCGGTCGGCGCGCCCCAATCGCCACCGTGCGCAACGATCTCCATGAAGAGAATTCCCTTGACGCCGAGATAGGTGATGACGCGGCCTTCCTGATTCTGAGCGAGGAAGGGGAAGAAGCAGGCGTCGGCCGTCAGTTCGTCGCGGCACGCCTCGACCACACCCGGCAGGTTCCGGCTCCCAAGCTCCTCTTCACCCTCGATCAGAAATTTGACGTTCACCGGCAGCGTTCCGGTGGCGTCTTTCATCGAGTGGAGCACGTTGAACAGACTGGCGAGCGGACCTTTCTGATTCATGACGCCGCGATTGACGATCGACGGTCCAAACCCCGGCAGATCGACGATCTCGCCGCCGAACGGATCGACCATCCACGTCTCACCAATCACCGGCTGCACATCGTACATGCCGTAGAAGAGCATCGTGTACGGCTTTCCGGCGTCGATGTGGCCGACGACGGTCGGATGCAACGGCGTCTCGACCTTCCGTGCAGTCCCGCCCAACTCTTCGATCCAGCGCACCAGCATGTCGGCGGTCTCCTGCATGCCGGTGCCGTCGGCCGAGATCGACGGCTGGCGCAGCAGCGTCCGCGTTCGCTCCAGATGCTCATCCCAGTTCGCGTCGATATGTTCAATGACTCGGTCTACCACGCGCGACTCCCATCCGCTCAGACAGTTCCGCGTCAGAGTATCGCATGACGCGCCGCCGCACATGAAAACGGGCGACTCCGTTTGGAGTCGCCCGCTTTGAATTCGTTTTGGTTAGCCGCCGATTTGGCTCATGCCGCGGCCGGTGTTGCGGTCGCCCTCGGCCAGACCGTGGCCCCACGGTTTGCGCCAGACTCCGTAGCGGATCTGTTCAATCAGGTCGTTTTCATCACCGCCGCCACGAAGGATGTCGCGCACGTCAACCTCGTCGTTGCGCAACAGGCAGAGCCGCAGCTTGCCGTCGGCGGTCAGTCGAATTCGGTTGCAGAAGGAGCAGAACGGCTGGCTTACCGGGGAGATGAAGCCGATCGTCCCGATCGCGCCCGGCATTCGGTAGACGCGCGCCGGGTCGCCGAGCGGCGCTTCCAGCGGTTCGAGTTCGCCGTGATCGCGTTCGATCAGTTCGATCGTCTCGGCAGTCGTCACAAGTCCCTCGTCGTGAACCGTTCCGACGCCCTCCAACGGCATCACTTCGATGAAACGCACCTGCCATGGGTGTGTCATCGTGAGCGCCGCCAGATCGGCAACCTCGTCCTCATTCTGGCCGCGCACCACTACAGCGTTCAATTTGATCGGGCTCAGCCCGGCGGCTTCGGCGGCTTCGATCCCAGCCCAAACCTTCTCGATCTTGCCGCCGCGCGTGATCGCGGTGAAGCGATCGGACTTGAGCGAATCGATGCTGACATTGACCCGCTTGAGGCCGGCATCTTTCAGATCCTGCGCCAGTCGCGCCAGCAGCAGGCCGTTGGTCGTCATGGCGACATCATCGACGCCCGGTGTATGCGCGATCTCGCGCACGAGATCGGCCACATGCGGCCGCACCGTCGGCTCGCCGCCGGTCAGGCGCATCTTGCTGAAGCCGATCTTGGCTGAGGCGCGCACAACCGCCAGAAGCTCGTCGTCGGTGAGCAGTTCGTCACGCGGCGCGAACTTCATTCCGATGGCCGGCATGCAGTAGACGCAGCGGAGGTTGCAACGGTCCGTGAGCGAGATCCGGAGGTAGGTCATCGGCCGGCCGTAGGCGTCGCGCGTCAATCGCTCGCCGGCCTTCGGGATCGCGCGTTCGTCCTGTGTGCTGGGAACGGCGATCGGCAGTGCGATCATCAGATACCCCTTGCCAGCCAGCCAATGAACTGCGTTTTCATTCCACCCGAGCCGGGCTCGGAAATCACTGCAGGCGGTTGGCTTCGTTGACCTATTCTAACAATGAGCATCGCCGAAGACAACCGATCCGTTAGACGCGATCAACCCCGCTTGCAACATTTGTCTCACCTAATCAAAAATTGACTAGGATCCGATCAGCGCCGCATCTTGATGACTTTGAACGCCTCGGCCAGCGGGATATCCTGCGCCGCGCCGACCTCTTTGGCGCGCTCGCGCAGTCGCTCTTCAAGCGTCTCGGCAGCACCCACCTGGCTCTGATGAGCCTTGAGCGCTTCGATCTTGAGCGGAAAGGTCTCAGTGATATCGATGTAGCGATCGGGGTATTCCGATCCGAAGAGCCAGAGTTCGGCAACTTTATGCGGTTCGAGGCCCGCTTCAAGATGCTCCGGGAAATAGAGCGGATCGCGCGCCGTCGGATAGACCGAATCAACCGTCGTGATGCCGACGGCACGATGGTCGGGGTGCAGAGAATACGGGCGGAAGGGATCGTGCGTGATGACGACGTCCGGCTTGAACGTGCGGATCTGCCGCACAACCTTCTCGCGGAAGTTGAGATCGGGCATCAGCTCGCCATCGTGCAACCGCAGGAAGACGATATCGTTGACACCGAGCCGCCGGCAGGCTTCACGCTCTTCGCCCTCGCGCAGCGCGGCCAGATCTTCCGAACTGATATCGGTGCGAGCCGTCCCCTTGTCGCCGGAGGTCGACTGCACCAGAATAACCCGGCGCCCCTCTTTGGCGAATTTGGCGACCGTCGCGGCGGAACTGAACTCCATATCGTCCGGGTGGGCCACCACCAGCATTATCGTTTGATACTCTTCGTTTTCCATGTGAAG
>JAICWZ010000480.1 GCA_025966355.1 Thermomicrobiaceae bacterium | reverse complement strand
TTGCCTTCGCGACCGACCGGAAGCGTCTGACCGATGGATTGCTCCGCCTGCGCTCGGTCCTGACGTCGCTGTCATCGTGAACAGCGATCTGCTCGACCTGCTCGAAGCGAGCCTCGATCGCTATCTGGCCGATCTGCGCCTGCTGGCCGGGATCGACTCCGGCAGCGACGATAAGGCAGGCGTCGATGCCGTCATCGACTGGCTGGAGCAGCAACTGGCTGCGGCCGGCTATCAGATCGAGCGCGATCGTCAGGCATATCGTGGCGACAACTTGATCGCTCGGCGTTACGGCACGGGCAACGCGCGCATCCTGCTCTTGGGCCACGCCGATACTGTCTATCCGCCTGGAACCGCCGCGAAACGGCCGCTCACGTTCGACGGCGATCGTATTCTCGGCCCCGGCACCTGCGATATGAAGGCGGGCATTCTGTCCGGCATCTACGCGCTGGATGCGCTGGCGCGGCTCGGCTGGGAAGATTTTGCCGAGGTCAGGCTGCTCGTCGTGTCGGACGAAGAGACGGCTCCGCGCGCCTCGGTGCCGTTGCTCGAGCGCGAGGGTGCGCGTCACGACGCGATTCTGACGCTCGAAGCCGCGCGTGAGAATGGCGATATCGTCTCGGCGCGCAAGGGCGTGCGCTGGTATACGGTCGAAGCGCACGGTCGCTCGGCCCACGCTGGTGTTGAGCCGGAGAAGGGTCGCAGCGCGACGCTGGCGCTGGCCCGTTTCATCGTCGAAGCGCAGCGGCTGAACGACCTGAAGCCGGGCATGACGGTCAACACCGGTGCGATCGAGGGTGGCGGCATTCCGAGCGTGGTAGTGGACCGAGCGCGGGCGCGCTTCGATCTGCGTGCCTGGACTGATGCCGAGCTTGACGAGCTGGACGCGGCCTTTCGCGCGCTCGGCGAACGCTCGCTGGTTCCCGATGTGACGTTCCGGATCGAACTTGAGCCGGGCTCCGACTGTCCGGCAATGCCGCGCACGTCAGGCGTGATACGGCTGGAACAACTGGCAACCGCGATTGCACGCGAACTGGGCTTCGAGTTGCACGCCGCCGCGACCGGTGGCGCGTCCGATATCAGTTATGCCGGGCGAAGCGGCACGCCGGGACTCGACGGCCTTGGCCCAATTGGCGGGCTGGATCATGGTCCCGACGAATACATCCTGCGCAGCAGTATCGTGCCGCGCCAGGCGTTGCTGGCGCGGCTGCTTCAAGCGATCGCGGCGAACTAAACCTATTCCGCTGCTTCGCCGGATTCCGCCAGCGTGGCACGGATGCTTGCCAGGTGGCTGGCGGGGTGGCCGATGAGGATGCGTTCGATAATCTGCGTCAAGGACATCTCACCGCCGAAGAAGATGCCGGTCGTGATGGCGAGCTGCTCATCTGAAAGCCCGCGGATCGTTCCGACGAGCGCGTTGCCGCCGTTCTGCAGCAGATCGAGCGTTTCCGGCTTAGCGGCGTTCGCGAACTCGCGCGCGTGCTTCGCATTGCCCTCGTGCAGCTGCTCCGCGGAAACCGGCGGGATTGTCTGCACTCCGGCTGCGAGTGCTTGCACTAACCGATCAAACTGGGGGTAGCTCGTGGCCACATGATGCGCCACGACCCCGACCGACCATTCTTCGCTGCCCGTCGTTCGTGCCCACTGCTCCGGCGTGCATGCTTGAACGACGCCAATGAAGTCACGCGTGACGGCATCAAGCTGATCGGCGAGTTGCGTTGCGGCTTCGGACATGCATTGCTCCCTCGTGCTGAACCCGTGATAGAAGATGCCGGAATCCCCGGCTCTACAGCATAGTCGAATGACACGCGCCGGAATCGACATCACTGGCGGATCAATGCTGGAAGTGCGGCATCACCTCACGCGTGAACGTTTCCATGTTGGCGACGACCTCATCGGCGTCGGGCGAACCGAAGTGGCAAATGATCTCGCTTGCTCCGGCATCGACGTACTCGTTGAGTGCGTCAATGATCTGCGACGGTTCACCTTCCAGCACCTGGATCTTGCGGTTGGCATTCATCGGGCCGCCGCCGACGCTGAAGCGCATCGGCAAGCGCGCGGCCGCGGCCGGAGCCGGCCGTCCGGCCTTTTCAGCAGTATCCTTCACGGCGACGAATTGCTCGGCGAGATCGGCGGCGCTGATGCCGACCGGATGCCAGGCGGCACCATAGCGCCCGGCCCGTCGTCGCGCTCCGAGCGATTGTCCCCCAACCCAGATGGCGGGACCGCCCTCGGTATAGGGGAGCGGGCCGAAGGCGACATCATCGAGGTGGAAAAATTCACCCTCGAACGGTTGCCCCGGTGTCGTCCAGAGATGGCGCCAGACGCGAATCGTCTCGTTGAGATAGGCTCCGCGCCGGTGATAGCGGCCGGCGGCGTCG
>JAICWZ010000135.1 GCA_025966355.1 Thermomicrobiaceae bacterium | reverse complement strand
CGTCGATCAGCTTGGGTGCATCCATGTACTGCGCTGGACCGGTCGTATCGACGCAGGCGAGTTCGACCTGCTGCAACGACGGTGCCGGGCCGTCCGGTGCGGCAACGAGATTCACCCGATATTGCACCTGGCGACTCGGCGAGACGAGCGCGGGCACCTGAAATTTCCGCGTATCCGACAGCGAGCGAACGTGGCTATCGAGGTGTGTCTCGATCCAATCGGTCCAGTTGCTCCCGTCAGTGCTGACGCGCACCGCGAAATCGGCGCTGGCGCCCTGCGGCAGATCTCCCTGCCAGACGAGTTCGACGCTGTTGAAGGCTTGATCGGCCTGAAAGACCGGCGACTGATAGAGTCCGGTCAGCGGGAAGACGCCGCTCTCCTGCCAGCTCATGCGCGTCGCGGCGACGGCGGCGCGGCCGTCGAAATGGATGTCGACCACGCTCATCAGCAAGAGGCCACCGGCGACTTTCAGCAGCCGCCGTCGGTTGAGCCGTTCCGAGAAGAGCGGCCCGTTTCTGACCGCCATCCCCGCTTTCGGCGCTCTGTTCGTCTCACTCGCGGGCTCCGATGCGCTCACCCGCATCTGGTCACGGTCCATAGCATCTCCCGGCAATAGTGTACGGCCATGCTGATCGTACGTACAATGGAACAAAGGTACGTGCCGTGGACCGGGAGTCTGCTATAGTCTGGCCAAGTACGCGAGAGTGCATCGGAATGGGGAGCGGATGATCGCGTCGTCCCGTCGTCCACAGATCATTCTCTCTGGCTGGCGACCCGGCTGGAGTGTGCTCTTTCTGGCGCTGGTGCTGGCATCGGTCGCCGGTTTTTTGTTTGCGCCCTGGTCGGTCGAAGCGAAATCGATCGCCGTGCTCCACGGCATCTGCGCGCAGCGACCGAGCCATTCGTTCTGGTTCGGCGCCGATCGGTTGCCCTTCGATGCGCGGATGACCGGTATCTACGGCGGCTTCCTCATCACCCAGTGCTACCTGCTCGTGCGCGGTCGGTTTCGAGCGTCCGGCATTCCCTCGCTGCCGGTTATCGGCGTTCTGTTGCTCTTCGTCGTCCTCATGGGACTCGACGGTCTCAACTCGACATTCGACGACATGGCGCTCTTTACCGTCTACCAACCGAGCAATCTCTTGCGCTACGCGACGGGTGCACTTACCGGTACAACGCTGGCGGTCTTCCTCTGGTTGCTCACCTCAAGCCTGCTCTGGAGTCTCGATCGTCAACGCCCGGAGCCGGTCGTGCGCCATATCGGCGAGCTTTTCCTTATTGGTCTGGGGTTGATCGGCTTCGGCTGGCTCGCGATGAGCGGCTGGCAACCAGTTTATCGTTTGCTCAGTGTCGCACTGGTCTGCGCGGCGATCTGCGCGATGTTCCAACTTTCAATTGCCTTCTTGCAACTCGCCCGCCGTAAGGAGAACTCGGCGCGTTCGCTCTCCGATCTGGCCGGAGTGGCGAACATCGCGCTCCTCAGCGCCTATGGCTTCCTCTTTTTCGTGGCCGGCGGCCGCTTCCTGATGGAAGCGACGTTGCACGTCAAAACATTGACCTGACGTGGCGCTCGGTCGCGCTTCGCCATCGTTTATGATTCAGCTTGTCGAAACAACCGATGACGAGAGGCGGTGAGCGGGTGCCGGGCTCCGATGACCGAATTGAAGCCGAGTGGCAGTTCGACGCGAACGATCTGACACCCGTCGAGTCGTGGTTGGACGAATATCCTGGATCGGCGGATCTTCGCGTCATGCGCGAGCGGCAGGTCGAACATCTCGACACGTACTACGACACTGCCGACTGGCGCGTGCATCGGGCCGGCTACGCGCTTCGTTTACGCCGCCGGAACGACGCGGCCGAACTGACGCTCAAGGCGCTGACCTCACAATCTACCGCCTTTGCCGCCCGGCGGGAACTGACCGAAGCGCTCGCGCCATCCGAGGATCCGACGACCGAGCAGGTTGGCGGACCGGTTCGCCAGCGCGTGCGTGCGCTCCGTGGACGCACGGCGCTCATCCCGCTGTTTAGCGCCATCACGCGCCGGCAACTTTACGGAATCTGGTCGGCTGATCTGCGCGCTGGCGAAGTCGCGCTCGATCACACGACCTTCATCGGTGAGACATTCGACGATCAGTCCCAGCTCCTGCGTGTCGAGATCGAGTCGACCGATGGCAAGACGGCGCTGCTTGAGCCGTTCATGGCGGAGTTGCGGGCAGCCGCCTCGCTCGATGCCGCGATCGAATCCAAATACGAGACTGGACTGGTACGAAATCACCTGGCGCCGGTCGGACCGCCATCGCTCGCCGGGACAACGTTCGATCGTGATGCCTCGATCGGCGAAGTCGCCTTCGCCACGCTCTGGCGGCAGTTGGTCGAGCTGTTGCGCAATGAGCCGGGGGCCAGGCTCGGGGACGACATCGAAGCGTTGCACGACATGCGTGTCGCGGTGCGTCGCATGCGCGCGGCGCTGAGTCTATTCAAGTCGTTTCTCCCGCCGGAAATTCTGACGCAGCGTGACGATCTCCGCTGGCTGGCGAGCGTGCTCGGTGAAGTGCGGGATCTTGATGTGCAATTAATCGCCTTTGTTGGCTGGTCGGAACGTTTGGATGACGCGGATGTCGCAAACCTTGAACCGTTGCTTGACGAGGTGCGACGCCGTCGAACCTCTGCGCGTGAGCGGATGCTAGCGGCGCTCGATTCGGACCGCTATGAACGCTTCATCACGTCGTTCACCGAACTGCTCGCCCAGCCGATCGATGCGACCAACGTGCGCGCCGCGCTCGAGGTCGCGCCCGACCTGATCCTGCGACGCCAACGGTCGTTTGCGCGCAAGGCCGCGAAGATCAAGCGGAACGCGCCACCCGAAGCGGTCCATGCGGTGCGTATCGAGGCGAAGCGGTTGCGCTACACCCTCGAGTTTTTCAGACCGCTCTACGGCAAGGGCGTGACGGCCTACATCCGGCGCCTGGTTCAGGTACAGGACCTGCTCGGGGCGCATCAGGACGCGACGGTCGCCGTCGATCGACTGCGCGATCTCGCCCGAGAGTCGAACGCGCTTCTCGGACCGACCATTTTCGTGATGGGCCGGATGGCCGAACGCTCCGTCGCGGACGCCCGCGCGCTGCGAGCGCGATTTCCTCCGGCGTACAAAGCGCTCGGTGCGAAACCACTCGCCCGGCTGCGAAAGGAGCTGCGGACCAGTCGACGAGCGGCGCGAACGCTAGCCGAATCCACTCCGGCTGCCGTCGATTCAGTCTGATGCGCTCGCGCGCGCAGCAGTTGGAATGACCAATGTTGTCTGTCATTCTGAGCCGCAGCGAAGAATCTCCTCTGCGTTTTCCGTCCTTCAATCTCACGGAAACGCACGAGAGATCCTTCACTGCGGTTCAGGATGACAAGGTCAGGAGCAACCCATGGATCTCATACTCGTGCGTCATGCGATCGCCGGTGAGCGCGACCCGAATCGCTGGCCGGACGATAGCAAACGACCGCTGACAAAGGATGGCATCGCGAAGTTCGAGCTGGCGGCCGCCGGGTTGCGCTCGATCTCCGGCTCGGTCGATTTAGTGCTCTCCAGTCCCTATCGCCGCGCCTGGCAAACCGCGGAGATTCTTGAGAAGGTAGCAGGCTGGCCCGCGCCGGTCGAATGTATCGAACTCGAACCTGAGAACAGTCCGGAGATGGTTATCGAACGCTGCACTCGGGAAGCGGCGGGCCGCATCGCGCTCGTAAGTCATGAGCCGTTGCTCGGTGAACTGGCGGCTGCACTCATGGCCGGCATCGGTTCGCCCTCGCAACCGCTGAAGAAGGGCGGCGCGGTCTGCCTTCGGGTCGACGACGAGATATCGTCCGGCAGTATGACACTGCGCTGGTGGTTGCCGCCGAAATTGTTGCGGCAGCTCGGCGGACGCTGAGCACGTCACATTCACGGGCGCTCGTTCGTCAAGAGATTGCAGGGACATTTCCGAACGATGGAGGATCGACGATGGACGAGCACGATCGGATCGCGGAGCAATTCGAGGCGCATCGCGCGCATTTACGCTCGGTCGCCTATCGCATGCTCGGTTCGTTCAGTGAGGCGGACGACGCCGTGCAGGAATCGTGGTTCCGACTGAGCCGCTCGGGCGCTGCTGATGTCCAAAATCTCGGCGGTTGGCTGACGACGGTCGTCTCTCGTGTCTGTCTCGATATGCTGCGCTCACGCAAGCTCCGCGGTGAACAAGCGCTTGACGCTCCAGCGGCCGAGATCGTTGGCGCCCGCGAGAGCGGCATCGATCCCGAGCACGAGGCGGTGCTGGCCGATTCCATCGGGCTGGCGCTGCTCGTCGTGCTCGATACACTGGCACCGGCTGAACGTATCGCCTTCGTGCTGCACGATCTCTTCGCCGTGCCGTTCGACCAGATCGCGGCGATTCTCAATCGTTCGACGATTGCGACACGGCAACTCGCCAGCCGGGCGCGCCGCCGTGTGCAGGGGAACGACGAGCTGCCGCGAAGCAATCAAACGCGGCAGCAGGAGATCGTCGGCGCGTTTCTCAACGCCGCACGCAATGGCGAGTTCGCGACGCTGCTGACGATGCTCGCTCCGGATGCCGTGGTGCGCTCCGACAGCAGCACCGTCGCGGCCGGCGCGGAGGCCGTGGTTCTTGGCGCCGACGCCGTCGCGGGTGTCTTCTCCGGTCGCGCGCACGGGGCGCGGCTGGCGCTGGTCGACGGGATCGTCGGTGCCGTCGCGCCGGGCCGTGATCCGCACTACGTCTTTGAATTCATGATCGTCGATGACCAGATCAAACAGATCGATATCCTGTCCGATCCCGACCTGCTGGCAAACCTCGATGTCGAACTACTGCCACCGCAGAAGCTGCGCGACAAGCGGTCAGGGTAGGGTCCTATTTCATCGGTGTGTTGGAGAGCGGTCGCGTCATGATTTCGGCCATCGACAGTGGCTCGTCCTCGTCGTGGATGGCGGCGGGCGCTTCCTCATCCATCATTCCCGCAACGACGTCGCTGATGCCTGCCTGAAGATCAGCGAAAATATCGAGCACGCCACGGCGCGCGTCGATCACATTGAAGTCATGCTTCTCGGCCAGGCGCTGGAACTGCGGCAACAGGCGTGACTGGTAGCGGATGAAGTTTTTGTAGACATCGTGTCCGCGCAGAAAATCCTGCCCCGATTCCCAGTAGTCGAAGCCGGTGCTGCTCAGCACGCGCGGTAGCAGGTGCTCGACGTCGATATCGAGGTAGAAAATAATGTCCGGCACCAGCGCGAAGCCGAAGACGTCCTCGATCCAGCGCTGATTGACGCCGCGAACTACGGCGCGGGCGATGACCGAAAAGACGTAGCGATCGGTTAACACGACCATGCCCGCGCGTAGGCCGGGGATAATCGTGTGCTCCATGCGATCGCAGAAATCGGTGGCGTAGAAGAGATTGAGCGTGATCGGGTCGAGCGTGTGGCCGAGTTTGGCGCGCTCGATGCCGCGACCGGCCAGGCTGGAGCGACGCAGGCCGGTGTTGAGCACAGCATAACCGCTCGCTTCGAGCCACTCCTTGAGCAGCGCGATCTGCGTCGAACGCCCGACGCCGTCGGTGCCTTCAACGACGACAAGCCGTCCGGGTAGGCTCTCGTCAGCGATGCCGGGCGGCGGATCGCCATAAAAGCGGAGCTGCGTCATCCGGTCGGTCCTCCTCGTTGTGCCCCCTGGCTCAGGTAGCGGCCTTTGAGATTCGCCTCCTGT
>JAICWZ010000608.1 GCA_025966355.1 Thermomicrobiaceae bacterium | reverse complement strand
CTCTGATCAATGAGTCCTGAGCCTAGATATCCCTAATGACTTTCCATCTGGCGAATCCAATGACTAGTCGCACGGTTACATTGGCGACGCTTGCATTGCTCTTGGCTGGTGGGGTGCAACTTTGCATCCTGGCGCCGCGTTCATTCGGAACGTCTGCGGATGTTCCAGCACTACCGTACCAACCGCGTTGAACGCACGATCAGGTTTCGCTTCGACTCCCGCGGTCTGGATCAGATCCAGTCCATCCTGGGGCGTACGCACGTTGCCCATCGAGATCGGCTCGACGAGCGCCACGATCCCGTGCTGCGCGCACAGCGCGTGGAATGCTGCGAGGCGTTCAGCGATGTCAGCCCGAGGCGATCCGAAGTCGATGGCCGTTGCCGTCGCTGCGCCGAGACCGGCACCGAGCGCGATCGCCGGCTCGAACTGCGCGATCGGCTCATCGGTGTTCAGGTTGAACACCTCCAGATTGCCTACCACGATTGAGGAATCGGCCAGGGCTCGAGTGAGATCCGCACTCATCGCATGAGTCGCCAGCATGACCTCGAACATCGCGGGCGGCTGGACCCAGAGGCTGATCGATCCATAGCCGACCTCGTCCGCAACGCGGAGCAGATCGACCGGCGCCACGTCAGGCAGGGTGAGGCAGTCGAGGCTCAACGATCGCGGCCGGCTTGTCATCTCTCGCCCTCCGGACATTCAGTGTTCGTCAGTGTTCCTCAGAGTCCCTCAGCAGGCCTGAATGCGCTCCTGCAATCCGGCCAGCAAGGCCCGCGTCATGCTTTCGAACAGCTCGTCCGGCTCACCGCCGCGGAAGAGATGACGGTAGTCGCTGAAGGTGGCTGAGTCGTCGTTGGCCACCTGCCGCATAACCGAATCCGGCACCGGCCGGCTGGCGCTGACGATCGGCTCGACGACGACGAATCCGGCGATGTGCCAGAACAACGCCCGGAACGCATCGACGGCAGCCGCGCCCTCGAACCCGGCTTTCTCCATGAGCTGCAGACCATAGTTCGACACGGCGATGGCCGCCACGTTCCAGTCTTCCCGTTGATAGAGGCCAGGCCCGAACGGATGAGCGCGCAGATGCGTGCGTAGCGACATGGCGAATTCCAGCGCGTCGTCACGCCAATCACGCGATCCCGCCGACTCCGGCAGGCGCTGGAGAACCTGCTGCTTCACCACTTCCAAGATGAGTTGCTGGCGCACTGCGCTCAGCAGTGCCTCCTTGTTCTCGAACCTGAGATAGATCGTCATGGGGCTGACCCCGAGAATGCCGGCCAACTTGCGCATGCTGAGGCCGTCGACCCCGTCGCGTTCGAGCAGTGTGCGCGCGGCCGAGATGACCTCGTCCGTACTCAGGAATGGGCTGGAACCGGCTATCGAGCGCGAGCTCCTGGGTGACATCAGCCGCAGCAGTGCTAGATCTCGACGACGATGCGGCCGGACACCGTGCGCTTGACGAGATCGCCGATGGCCGCTTTGACGTCACTGAACGGAATGACCCGGTCGACGATCGGGCGGTAGCGACCCTCGGCCATCAACTG
>JAICWZ010000544.1 GCA_025966355.1 Thermomicrobiaceae bacterium | reverse complement strand
ATGATGCCGATGAACGATGCCGCTACTGCCACCATGGATCGAATGATCGAAGATGTCTATCGGGACGAGTCACGTCGCGTCTTCGCGACCTTGATCCGCCTGCTGGGCGATTTCGATCTTGCCGAAGACGCGCTGCACGATGCCTTTGCCGCCGCTCTGAAGCAATGGTCGCGCGACGGCATTCCAGCCAATCCCCGCGCCTGGCTCGTCTCGACCGGCCGCTTCAAGGCGATCGACAACCTGCGGCGTCGGGCGCGCTTCAACGCTTCGCTGGCGACGCTCGCCGAGGATCTCGATCAGACGACCATCGATGAGCACGATTGGGATAACGAAGGTGTCGAGGATGACCGGTTGCGGCTCATCTTCACCTGCTGCCATCCGGCGCTCGCCTCCGACGCGCGCATCGCTCTGACGCTGCGCGAAGTCTGCGGCCTGACGACCGAGGAGATCGCCCGCGCCTTCCTGACCGCCCCACCGACGCTGGCGCAGCGCATCGTCCGAGCTAAGGCGAAGATCCGCAACGCGCGCATTCCTTATCAGGTGCCGTCCCGCGCCGAGCTGCCGGATCGGCTCGAAACCGTGCTGCGTGTCGTTTATCTCGTCTTCAATGAAGGCTATTCGGCGTCGTCCGGTGAATCATTGACCCGGGCCGATCTCTCGGGTGAGGCGATTCGTCTCGGCCGCCTGCTCTATCAACTGTTGCCCGAGCCGGAGGTCGCCGGGTTGCTGGCCTTGATGCTGCTGCACGAATCGCGGCGCGCGGCGCGTACCTCGCCCGAGGGCGACCTGGTGTTGCTCGAAGATCAGGATCGCTCGATCTGGGATCAGGCGCTGATCGCCGAAGGGACGGCGCTCGTCGAGCAGTCGCTGCGCACGCAACGCTTCGGCCCCTACACGTTGCAGGCCGCCATTTCCGGCGTACATGCGAACGCTGCGACGGCTGAGGCGACCGACTGGGGCGAGATCGTCGGACTCTACGACGTGCTGGCGCGCATCGAGCCGTCGCCGGTCATCGATCTCAACCGCGCCGTGGCGGTTGCCATGCGCGATGGTCCGGCAGCCGGCCTGGCACTGATCGACGATCTGCTGGCGCGCGGCGAACTGGACACGTACTACCTGGCGCATTCGGCGCGCGCTGAACTCTGTCGCCGGCTCGGTCGGTTCACCGAGGCGCGTGACGCCTACGAACGGGCCCTTCACCTCATCTCGCAGGAGACCGAACGGCGGTTCATCCAGCAGCGGCTGGCCGCACTGCCGGATTAGCCGGCGAAATTGGATTTCTCGTTTTCGATACGATCGTTGTCGATTCGTAGCGCTCCCGAACGACTATCTGGTGTAAGAGGCAAGAAGCCGATGCCACGATAGAGGAAAGGGGCAGCACATGTCTTCAGTCGTTGTAACATCAGGTATTCGTTCAGAGTCTCGTTCGTTTACACGTGCCCGATTCGTGCTCTTTGGTCTGGCGACCGTCGTCGCCGCAAGTATCGCGAATGTGTTGGTCTATTACGTCGGTGACCTGTTCATTCGATATGATCCCGCGTTCGTCGAGTTAGGCAGCGCCTTCGGAATCGCGATCTTCACTCTGGTTCTCTCGATCGGTGCGGTGCCGGTCTACGCCACGCTTCTGCATAGCGTCAAGCATCCGGAGCGCATCTTCACCATCGTATCCGCCGTCCTTCTCGCCCTGTCGGTGATCCCTGATATCACCTACATCCCGTCAGTGCCCGGTGCTTCGAACGCGCAGACGTCCGTCCTCATTCTGATGCACATCGTCGCCGCGGCCGTCATCGTCGGCATGCTGACGCGCCACACCCGCCAGCGGGCGAGCTAAGCGGAGATCCGGGTGCGAGTAGTAACGGCTGCTCGCACCCCTTACTCGTTCATTGTTGGTCGTAAACACGAAGAAGGGGAGTTGCAATGAAATTTCGCGCTGAGATTCTGCTGAACGGCAAGACGGCGACCGGCATCCAGGT